>LBIU01000350.1 GCA_000987445.1 Candidatus Accumulibacter adiacens
CTGGCGCTCGCCGAAGAGCTTGGTTGCGTGACTACCGAGTGGAAGCTGATCGGCGCGAACCACAAGATTTGCGTCGACAGCTTCTCCGACCGGCAGGTCCCGGGGGTCACCTGCCACGTCAGTCAGGCGCGAACGGGTGGCGTCAGTGGCAGCTTTGGTCTGGCGCAGGATCCCTCGCAGTTTTCGCTCGCCTGTCGACAGACCGGCCCGATCACGCTGCCGGCCAAGCTGCCGAAACAACAGGTGGTGTTCGCCGAAGATACCTCGATCATGTTCAAGGAGACGCGGGTCGTCAGGATGTGGGACGCCGCCAACAACACCCTGGTTTACCTGGCCATCAGTCGCAAATTGATCGACGGCGCGCCGGCGAACAGCATTTCGACGGTGCCGGTCATGCCCTGGGGCGGCGGGCGTTGACCGCCCGCCTGTCGCCGAGCACTGGCTGGCGATGGCCGTGATTCAGCCAGCAGCGCCCGTTTTCGACGTCGGCGGTCTGGGACAGGTGTTCACCCCGCCGGCGATCGTCGAGGCGATGTTGGCTCTGGTTCGCAAGCATGGCCGGGTGCTCGAGCCGGCCTGTGGCGACGGTGCGTTCCTGCAGCATTTCCCCTTTGCCGTGGGCATCGAGATCGACGGCCGGCACGCGCCACCCGGGGCGCGGGTGATGGACTTCTTTGCGCTGCCGGAGAGCGAAACTTTCGCGACGATCATCGGCAATCCACCCTACGTGCGCTATCAGGATATTGCGGCCGGGACGCGTGCGCTGAACAAGGCCAGCGTTCTCGATGGGCGTGCCAATCTGTATTTGTTCTTCATCGAGAAGTGCCTGCGCCACCTGGCGCCCGGCGGTGAACTGGTATTCATCACGCCACGCGATTTTCTCAAGGCGACTTCGGCGGTACCGCTCAACCGACTGCTGCATGCGGCCGGAACGATCACCGACTTCGTCGATCTTGGCGACTCGCGTCTGTTTGCCGACGCCGCACCGAACTGCGCGATCTGGCGTTTCGAACGCGACAATTTTTCGCGCCGCACGCGCTACGCTGCGCAGGGCGTCGCCGATGGCTTGGCTGGCCTGGGAAGATGGCCGTGGGAGGATCGCCACTTCGTCGAAAGCAGCGGCCACCTCCTGTTTACCCGCGGTGACTATGCGCTGCGCCTGAGCGACATCGCCTTCGTCAAGGTCGGTGCGGTGTCCGGTGCCGACGATCTGTATGCCAGCGAGGCCTACGGCAACCGCAGCTTCGTCTGCTCGGCGACGGTGGCCACTGGCGCCACTCGGCGGATGCTGTGGTGCGAGCCGGGTGCGCCGCCGCCAAGGGCGTTGCTGGCGCACAAGGAGCGCCTGATCGCGCGCCGAATCCGGCCCTTCGACGAGTCCAACTGGTGGCAGTGGGGGCGTGGCTATCACCGGTCGACGCAGCCCCGGGTCTATGTCAACAACAAGACCCGCCGCCCGCGACCGTTCTTCGTTCATCACTGCACAAACTACGACGGCGCGGTGCTGGCGATTTTTCCTCGCCATCCGGAGGTCGACGTGGCGGCGCTGGCGGCGGCCTTGAACAGCGTCGATTGGGCCGACCTCGGCTTCGTCTGCGACGGCCGCTTTCTGTTTACCCAGCGCAGTCTCGAACAGACGCCGCTGCCGGAGGCTTTCCGTGCCTTCCTGAGTGGCGGCGGTGTAAGGGTGTAAGATTGCGGCGCGAAGCCTAGCGTCGCTTGCCGCACCCCCCGGAGGAGCAATACTCATGCGTTTAGCATTCATCGTCGATCCCTTGCCATCGCTGAAGGCGTACAAGGACACCAGCATTGCCCTGATGCGCGCTGCGCAGGCGGCCGGGCACGCGGTATGGGCAGTGCAGCAGTCGGCCATCCACTGGTCGGCGCTGCATGGGGTCTGTGCCGACGCGGTGCATCTGGAAATGCTTGCCGACGACGATGACTGGTTCGTCGAGGTCGATCGCCATGTCGTTGCGCTGCGCGATTTCGCCGCCGTGCTGATGCGCAAGGATCCGCCCTTCGACGCCGAGTACGTGACCAGCACCTGGTTGCTCGAGCGCGCCGAGGCCGAGGGCGCGCGCGTCTTCAATCGGCCGCGCGCGCTGCGCGATCATTCCGAGAAGTTGTCGGTGGCTGAATTTTCGCAGTTTGCGGTACCTGGGGTGGTCGCCCGTGTTCCGGCGCTGATCCAGGCTTTCATCGATCTCGAGCGGGATACGATCGTCAAGCCGCTCGATGGAATGGGCGGGACTGGCGTCTTCCGCGTTCGTCACGATGATCCGAATCGCAACGTGATCGTCGAGACCTTGACGCACAACGGCGCACGCACCGTGATTGCCCAGCGTTACATTCCCGAGATTGCCGACGGCGACAAGCGCATCCTGATCGTCGGCGGCGAAGTCGTTCCCTACTGCCTGGCACGCATTCCAAAACCAGGCGAGACGCGCGGCAATCTGGCTGTCGGCGGCCGTGGCGTGGCGCGCGAACTGAGCGCCCGCGACCGCGAAATCGCGACCACGCTGGCGCCAGTGCTCGCCGCGCGCGGTTTGTTCTTCGTCGGTCTCGACGTCATCGGCGACTGGTTGACCGAGATCAATGTCACCAGCCCGACGTGCATCGTCGAAATCGCCGAGCAGACCGGCTTCGATGCCGCCGAGTTGTTCGTCGTGGCGCTGGAACGTGAGTGCGCGGCCGCCGCCTAGTCTTTTTCTTCCACGTCGCACTGGCTGCACTGCTTGCGGCCTGTGGCCGGGCGCCGCTGCACCAGCAGCAGGCCTTCGTTTTCGGGACCCGCGTCGAGGTCCTGATTGCCGGCCTTCCCGAGGCCGAGGCACGGCCCGCGGCAGCGGCTGTGCTGCGTGAATTCGACCGTCTGCACCGCAGCTACCACGCCTGGCAGCCTTCCGAGCTGAGCCACCTGAATCAGCAACTCGCTGCCGGCCGCTCGTCCTCGGTGACGCCGGAAATGGCCGCCCTGCTGGGCGAAGCGCAGCGCTTTTCGCTGCTCAGCGAAGGGCTTTTCGACCCCGGGATCGGCGCCCTGATCGCGTTGTGGGGCTTTCAGTCCGACCACTTGCCGGCGACCTTGCCCGATGCCGGCGCGCTGGCCGCCTGGCGCACGGCGCGACCCGGCATCGCTGACCTGCACGTCGACGGGCTACAGGTCAGTAGTCGCAACAACGGCATGGCGCTCGATTTCGGCGGTTACCTCAAGGGGGTGGCGCTCGACCGTGCAGCGAGCATCCTCAAGGCCCAGGGCGTGCACCACGCGCTGATCAACATCGGTGGCAATGTCCTGGCGCTCGGCACCAAGAACGGTGAGCGTTGGCGGGTCGGTATCCAGCACCCGCGCCTGCCGGGTCCGCTGGCGACCGTCGCACTCGACGACGGCGAGGCGATCGGCACCTCGGGCGACTACCAGCGCTATTTCGAGATCGACGGCCGGCGCTACTGCCACCTGCTCGATCCGCGCAGTGCGCAGCCGGTGACTCACACGCAGGCGCTGAGCGTGCTGGTCAGCGCCCGTCCCGATGCCGGGATGCTCTCTGATGTCGCCTCCAAGCCCTTGTTCATTGCCGGCGCCGACTGGCCGCGCCTGGCGCGTGGGCTGCAGTTGACGCAGGTTCTCAGGGTCGATGCCAAAGGTGGGATACAGGTCAGCCGGGCGCTGCACGCTCGCCTGGACTACGTCGGCGGCCAGCCGCCAGGGCTCGAAATGCTTCCCTGAGGGCTCGTCGCAGCGGTGGACAGTGCCCGCAGCAGGCGCGGAATCGCTTAGAATGGCGGCCTGTTTTGACGAGGGGGCGTAATGATCGGCATTCTTCTGATAACGCATGGCTGCTTTGGCGAAAGCCTGATCCAGAACGTCTGTCACGTCCTCAACAAGCGGCCGCCACTGATCGCCCAACTCGGCGTGGCACCGCAGGATGACCCGCTCGATATCCTGCCGCGGGCGCGCTTGCTGCTCAGGGAAGTCGACGGCGGCCAGGGGGTGCTGGTGATGACCGACATCTTTGGCGCGACGCCGGCCAACCTGGTGCTCAAGTTGCTGCAGGCGGGTCTCGTCGAAGGCGTTTCCGGCCTTAGCCTGCCGATGCTGCTGCGCGCGCTGACCTATCGCGACAAGGGCATGGACATCCTTCTTCAGAAAGCAGTCAGCGGCGCTCACGACGGCGTCGTGAAACTGCCAACGCCCTAGTTGCTGGCGACGATCGGAGGCCCCGCATGGTACGTGCTGAAACGGCGATTCTCAATAAGCTGGGCCTGCATGCGCGTGCCTCGGCCAAGCTGACGCAGCTCGCCAGCAGCTTCGACAGCGATGTGTGGATGGAAAAGGGCGCGCGCCGCATCAACGCCAAGAGCATCATGGGGGTGATGATGCTGGCCGCAGGCAAAGGGTCGACGGTGATCGTCGAGACCACGGGCAGTGACGAGCAGGCGGCCAGCGAGGCCATTCTCGCGCTGGTCGCCAGCAGATTTGGCGAGGCGGAGTAGATGGCATGAATGGAGTGAGCCGAGTGGATCGATCATGAGTTTTACTTTGCATGGCCTGCCGGTGTCCGGCGGTATCGCCATCGGGAAGGCGCGTCTGATGTCGCACGCGACGCTCGAGGTGTCGCACCTGGTCATCGCTCCGCGCCTGATAGACAAAGAGGTGGCGCGCTTCGAGGAGGCCCTGCTCAGGGTTCACGAGGAATTTGCCAGCCTGAAGGAGCGGATGCAGCATTCGCCAGGCGAATTCGGCGCCTTCATCGATCTGCATTCGATGATTCTTGCCGACCCGGAGCTTGCCGAGACCCCCAAGCAGCTGATTCGCGAACGCCGCTGCAATGCTGAATGGGCGCTGGTGCAGCAGATGGAAGTGCTGGTCGGTCAGTTCGAGAGCTTTGAGGATCAGTATCTGCGCGAGCGCAGCTACGATGTGCGTCAGGTCGTCGAGCGGGTAATCAAGGAACTCGTCGGGCAGCCGGGCCGGATGGCGATGCGTACCGGCAAGGGGGTCAAGGAAGAGGACCTGATCGTCGTTGCGCATGATCTCTCGCCGGCTGACGTCATCGCCTACAAGGACCATCATTTCGCAGCCTTCGTCACCGACGTGGGCGGCTCGACCTCGCATACCGCGATTCTCGCGCGCAGCCTGCGCATTCCGGCGGTCCTTGGCCTGCACAATGCCCGGCAACTGATTCGCGACAAGGAAAACCTGATTGTCGACGGCACGCGCGGCGTACTGATCGTCAACCCCGATGCGCGTATCCTCGACGAATATCGCCTGCGAAAAAGTCAGATCGAGCTCGAGCGCACCAAGCTCAGGCGTCTCAAGACCGCCAAGTCGTCGACCCTCGACGGCGTCGATATCGCGCTGCACGCCAATATCGAGTTGCCTGGCGACGTCGCCAACGCGCTCGACGGCGGTGCCGAAGGCATTGGTCTTTTTCGCACCGAGTTCCTGTTTCTCGATCGCGGCGACATGCCGACCGAAGACGAACAGTTCGAGGCCTACCGCGCGGTGGTCACCGGCATGGGGGGGCGGCCGGTCACCATCCGTACCTTCGATCTCGGTTACGACAAGGATCTACATCCGGGGAAAGTCACCGGCGACCGCATGCAAAGCAATCCGGCGCTTGGCCTGCGCGCGATCCGCTTGTCGCTGGCCGAATCGAAGATGTTCCAGACGCAGTTGCGCGCCATCTTGCGGGCGTCACAGTTCGGCAAGATCAAGTTGCTGATTCCGATGCTTTCGCAAGCCCACGAAATCGACCAGACCCTGGCGGCGATCGAACGTGCGAAGTCGAGCCTGCGCGGCGAGAAGTGTCCTTTCGACGAGGAAATCGAAGTCGGCGCGATGATCGAAATCCCGGCGGCTGCACTGGCGGTCGGCCTCTTCCTGCGTCGCCTGCATTTCCTGTCGATCGGGACCAATGACCTAATCCAGTACACCCTGGCCATCGATCGTAGCGACGAACAGGTGGCGCATCTGTACGATCCGCTGCATCCGGCGGTCCTGATGCTGCTCGCGCACACCCTGGCCAATGCCGAAAAGGTGCACATCCCGGTTTCGATCTGCGGCGAGCTGGCCGGCGATCCCTTGCTGACGCGCTTGTTGCTGGGCATGGGCCTGCGCCAGTTTTCGATGCATCCGGCACAGATCCTGTCGGTCAAGCAACGCATCATGCAGAGCAACTGCGCCGAACTGGCGCCCATCGTTCGCCGCCTGCTGCGCCACGAGGAGCCCGGGAAAATTCGCGAGCAACTGGAGAAACTGAACGCCTGAATTGACTTTTGCGCAGGCTGCAGGTAACTTTCGCGGCCTTGGCGCCGATTTGAAGGATCAGCTTGCGGGCGCCTTATAAATACGGCTAAAGCGCGGCACGCCCAGTCCGCCTTGCTCGCTGACTGGGTTTTTTT
>LBIU01000351.1 GCA_000987445.1 Candidatus Accumulibacter adiacens
ACGCCGCGGCATCAGGTATTGCTGCCGCCGTTCCGGATTGCCGATCGCCTGGTGACTTGCGGCGAGTACGCACTGTTCGTCGCCGATGGCGGCTACCAGCGCCCGGCGCTGTGGCTCTCGGATGGCTGGGCGATGGTGCAGGCGCAGGGTTGGCAGGCGCCGGCGTACTGGATCTCGCCCGGTGACCCGCGCGCCCCATCTGCCGAATGGCAGGAATTCAGCCTGCGCGGTGTGCGCTCCCTGGACAGCAGCGCGCCGGTGTCCCATCTCAGTTTCTACGAGGCGGCCGCCTACGCCGAGTGGGCCGGCGCGCGTCTGCCCACCGAGTTCGAGTGGGAGGCCGCCTACGGCACGCCAGCGATCACCCAAATGATCGGCGAGCTGTGGCAGTGGACGCGCTCGTCCTACGACCCCTATCCGGGCTTCCGGCCCCTGTGCGGCGCGGCCAGCGAGTACAACGGCAAGTTCATGGTCGGCCAACTGGTGCTGCGCGGCGGCAGCAGCGCGACGCCGGTCGGCCACAGCCGCGGGAGCTACCGTAACTTCTTTCCCCCGGCCGCGCGCTGGCAGTTCTCGGGCCTGCGCCTCGCCAAGGACGCCTGAGCCCAACGCGCGTGCCATCAAGCCAAGGAGAAAAGTGAAGATGAGTGATCTGGTTTTCTACACCAATCCGCAATCCCGCGGCCGCATCGCCCACTGGATGCTGGAGGAGATCGGGAAGCCCTATGAGACTGTCTGGCTCGAATTCGGACCGACCATGAAGAGCGCCGAATACCTCGCGACCAACCCCATGGGCAAGGTGCCCGCGCTCAGGCACGGCGCCGCCGTGGTCACCGAAGCAGCAGCTATCTGTGCCTACCTCGCCGATCGTTTCCCCGAAAAGGCGCTGAGTCCTGCAACCCAGGACCCGGCGCGTGCCGCCTATTTTCGCTGGCTGTTCTTCGCCGCGGGACCGCTCGAACTCGCCGTGACCGCCCGAGCACTCGACTGGCAGGTGCCTGAAGGGAAGAGCGGTTTCGTTGGTTTCGGCAGCTACGGCGAGACACTTGATGCCCTTGAGCAGGCGCTGCTGCCCGGACCCTACTTGTGCGGCGAGCAGTTCACCGCCGCCGATGTGTATGCCGGGTCGCAGCTTGGCTGGGGCATGATGTTCGGCACGATAGAGAAGCGCCCGGTATTCGAGGCGTATTTCCAGCGCTTGGAAGCGCGTCCTGCCGCCCGGCAGGCCAATCGCCTGAACGAAGATCACATGAAGAACGGCAA
>LBIU01000352.1 GCA_000987445.1 Candidatus Accumulibacter adiacens
AGTTCTTTTTTGTGGCCTTTTCGGCCCTATTCCGCAGCGGCTGCGAGCGACCTCGGCGAGCGAGGCCACGCGGGTTCGCAGCTTGGCAACAAGGACCAAGAGGATCATCGTCCGCGGTCAGTCCACTACGATCAGGACTGTCGGCGAGAGCAGAGTACTCGTGGGTCGCCCCTCTGGGCTGACTCGTTTTGATTCATTTTATTGCTGGAGGTAAAGATATGTACTCACTGCTACGGGAAATGCCGGATTTCACCACGAGTTGGTGGAGATACATGCTGGCGATGACGCGTGCGTCGAACCGCGAAGTCGGCGAGTTCAATGACAACATGTTCATTGCCGCGCACATCGCCATGACCGCCGCACGCGACAACCCGATGAGCATGCTGGAAAGCTTCGAGGTCATGGAACATAGCGTCGGCCTCGCCCGCAAGGGAGCCGCCGGCATGCAGGACAAGATGGCCGACTACGCTTTCGACCAGATCGAGGAAGGCACCCGTGCCTATCTGAACACGATCCTGAACTCCGATGGCGAGAAGCTCGGCGGCTACATGCGCCGCGAAGCCGAAATCATGGAAGCGGTCTCCAACTTCAACGAACAGATCGAAGCCATCGGTGACGAATTCGGTTTCCATTTCAACAGCAAGGACTACAAGCTGGTGGCGGAAACGGACGGCTTCGAGCTTTACCAGGTGCTGCCAATCAAGGAAGGTGTCAAGGTCCGCAAGGATCTCAAGCCGGTCGTTCTCGTCCCGCCGTACATGCTGGGCGTGCATATCCTGGCCTTCCTGCCGTTCGAGAACAAGAGCTACAGCCACTCCTTCGCCAACGAGGGCATTCCGACCTACGTCCGCGTCGTCAAGGACATCATGACCACCGAGAAGGTGCAGACGATGACCCCGGAGGATGACTGCGAGCAGACGCGCCAACTCTGCGCCAAGGTCATGGAACTCAACGACGGCAAGAAAGTGACCTTGAACGGCACCTGCCAGGGTGGCTACATCTGCTTGATGAACATCCTCTCGGGCAAGCTGACGGATGTCTGCGACGCGCTGATCACCAACGTGACGCCGGTTGACGGCACCTACAGCGATGCCATCAGCGGCATGCCGCAGATGCACCACGACTTCGTCACCACCACCCTGCCGAGCGGCAACAAGGTTGCCAACGGCTACCTGCTGAGCCTCGGCATGCGCTTTGTGGCCATCGATCGCGAAACACCCTTGGTCAAGGTGCTCGACCAGGCCTCGCTGCAGCGCGCCACCGGCATGAACCCGGGCAAGACGCCCGCCGCCCTCTTCCGCTGGCTGCTCAAGGAACGCGTGCACCTGCCGCTGGCCATCGCCAACATGAGCTCGCACACCTTCCAGGACGCGATTGCCGAGGATGGCACGCTGCCGGTCAAGCTCTTCGACCAGCCGCTGAACATCAAGGGCCTGATCGACATGAAAGTGCCGTGGTATCAGAACTACGCGATCAAGGACGATCTGGTCACGCCGGCTTGCGCCACCGCCGGCAACAAGCACCTCGACGGTTGGGACGGTCTCGAATCAGTCGCTTTCTACGGCGGTCACGTCGCCATCCTGACCAGCCCCTATGGCAAGAAAGCGCCGGTTACCGGCGAGTTCACCGATGCCAATGGCAAGGCTGCCCGCGGCCCGGTGAAGTTCCAGATGGACATCTCGGGCTGAACAGGGGGCGAGAGTCCGGGGGAATGACGGCGGCGTGAAACTGACGACCGCCTGCTGACCCTCTGTAAATCACGCGGCCGGCCCGACGAGAATCGTCCAGGTCGGCCGCGTTGCTTCTGGCCAGGCGCCAGGCTGCGCGCAGACCGTGAAAGAGTGACGCCAGAGGAGGCAACGGCGGCGCAAATCGTTCATGATAGCGCGCGCGGCTAACGCCCAGCACAAGCCAAGCGCAGCCACAGGAGTGTCCGCCTGCGCGTGGATACTCGAATATCACCCATTTTGAATCTGGAGATTTCCTTTATGAGTTACGTCAACATCATCGCCGAAGTCCGTGGAAAAGTCGGCCTGATCACCCTCAATCGCCCGAAGCAGCTGAACGCCCTCAACGATGACCTGATGGACGAGTTGGGTAGCGCGCTGGCCACCTACGAGGCTGACGAAAATATCGGTGCGATCGTCATCACCGGCTCGGACAAGGCCTTCGCGGCCGGTGCCGACATCACGGTGATGCAGTCGCTGACGTACATGGAAGCCTACAAAGGCGATTTCATCAGCCGCAACTGGGAAGGTGTCAAGAATTGCCGCAAACCGGTGATTGCGGCGGTTGCCGGCTACGCCCTCGGCGGTGGCTGCGAACTGGCGATGATGTGCGACATCATCCTGGCCGCCGACACGGCTCAGTTTGGCCAGCCCGAAGTGCGCCTGGGCATCCTCCCCGGCGCCGGTGGCACGCAGCGTCTGCCGCGCGCGATTTCCAAGGCCAAGGCAATGGAAATGTGCCTCGCTTCGCGCAATATCGATGCCGAGGAAGCCGAGCGCTCAGGCTTGGTTTCGCGCGTCGTGCCGGCCGACAAGCTGCTCGACGAGGCGATGTCGACCGCTACCCGCATCGCCGGTTTCTCGCTACCGGTGGTGATGATGATCAAGGAATGCATCAATCGCTCGTACGAGAGCTCGCTCAACGAGGGCCTGCTCTTCGAACGGCGTGCCTTCCACTCGGCTTTCGCCCTCGATGACCAGAAGGAAGGCATGACCGCCTTCGTCGAAAAGCGCAAAGCGGCGTTCACCAACCGCTGAGCGGGCAATTTCGCGGCACCTCCGCGAACGGCGCCTGGCGCTGTCCGGGGAGGTACCGCCGCTGCTTGAGAAAGGATCAGCAATGCGCCGCCACATCAAGCGCGTTGCTGATCGTCACCTGATCCACCCAGGCCTTGGCATACACCGTGCTGAAGATGTTGGAGTAGGCCGCCACTTCGAGCGTCAGCGTCACTTCGCGGTTGGCAAAACGCGCCAGATCGACCGCCGACTGACGCAGCCATTCATTCTCCTGGTGCACCATGCCGATCGCCGTGACTTCATCGACGACGATGCCATCGACCAGGACCCGGAAGCTGGCGCTGGTGTAGTCATTGACCGCCGCGTTCAGATCCAGTCGCCGCACATAGCTCAGCTCCGGCCGCGGACCGAGCCTGAGACGCCGCGAAATCGATTGCGCACGCGCACCGACGGCCCCGGAATCGCCTGACGACGCCTGCCCGTAGAGCATCGAGCCGCCGCGAAAAGCACGCGCATCGTCGTGCAACAGTTCCCAGCCGGCGCCTTCCCAGCCGGCACTGCGCAAGGTTTCAGGACTGAACGGGCCGGCGCGCTGCGCGCCGCCCTTGAGCACCCCCGCCGCTTCCAGAGCGGTCGAAATGATGCCCGGAACGTCGATGCCCAGCGGCGCCGAGCTGCGCGGCCGGTTGCCGGGCTTGAGCAAGCCGGCCGCCTGCAACGATGCGGAAATGATGCCATGCACGTCGAGACCGACGCCGCGAGGACTGGCTCCCGGAGCGCCTTCAGTACTCCCGGCGTACGCCCTCCCGGCGTCGGCCGCCGGCTCCTCGCGAATCAGCGGCTCACCGACATCGACCGGTCTGGCCCGGTCAGCGCTTTCCGGAGCAGGCGCGGCGGCGCCCGCTTCCGCCGCACGCTCGGCGGCCGATGTCCTGGCCCGCGGCGCCGCGGCGTCGGTCGCCGCTTCTCTGGCAGCACCAGGCTCGGCGGCGGCTCCGCTGGCCGTTTCCCTGGCTGCCTCCGCCACCCCGGGCGCTTTCTCGCCTGCCGAACGCTCGCCGAGCAGGCCCCAGAAATCGGCGATGCGGTGCGTAGACGAGATGCCTACGGCGTTGAAGAACGGCGCTGCGGTGCCGCACTGATGCGGTTCGGGGCCTGGATCGAGGGCCGCGCCGTGCGCCATGCCGGTAATCGTGTAGGACTCGATCAATTCCTCGCCATCGGCGCCCTGCCAGACCCGGCGCGGATAGCCATCGACACGCATCTCGACGCTTGGCTGGCTATCCAGGCCGTGCACGTCGGCCCACTGCTTGATGAGTTCTTCGGCATTGACCGGTTTCACGGCCGTATCCGCGTCACCGTGCCACACCGACAGGGTCGGCCACGGTCCTTGATGCGCCGACGCCGCGCGCACCAGCGCGCCCCATTCCTGGGCCGAGCGTGAACGCCCCTGGAAGATGCTCTCCAGCCCTTCCTGCAGGCCCTTCGCCGTCCGGTAGGGAACCCCGGCGATGACCGCGCCACCGGCAAAGACCTCCGGATAGCTGGCCAGCATCACGGTCGTCATGGCGCCACCGGACGAGGTGCCGGTGACATAGACCCGGCGGCGATCGAGGCCGTGCTCGACGACCATCCTGTCGACCATCTGTGCGATCGACTGTGGCTCGCCGCGTTCGCGTTCGTTGTCTTCCGGGCGAAACCAGTTGAAGCAACGCAGCGGGTTGTTGTTCCATGCCTGTTGCGGAAAGAGCAGCGCGAAACCATGTCGATCGGCAAGCGTCGACCAGCCACTGCCCTTGTTGTAGGACGCTGCACTCTGCGTACAGCCGTGCAGGACCACAACCAGCGGGGCATTCGCCGGCAGCCCCTCGGGGAGATAGGTGTACATCTTCAATTCGCCGGGGTTGCTGCCGAAGTCGCTGACTTCGTGCAGGCGGCTTCCCTGCGCATCGACCTGGTCGGACCAGGCCTTTACCGAGGCCAGCGTCGAGAGCAGCTTTTCCCAGCGACTTCCGTGTGGGGTCTTGGCGGCGAGTTTTGCCATATTCGCAATGGCGGCCATCTTGTGGCCCAGTTTGTTCAGCATTGGACGACTCCTGTCATCGGACAAGGTGGTAAGCGAACCGATCTCGATCAACTTTCGGACCGGCAGGAAAACGGTGTGGAACAGACCGGGATCGACCAATCCACCACGTTGAGGGTCAAGCCAGGCCGGCGGCGCAGCGCCCGGGGCCAGGCCATAGGTGTGACTGAAGACAGCGCGGCGGCCCTGCCACCAGGCGCTGAATTGCAATGAGGCAACCGGACAACCGCGGTTGACCCAGACGCCGAAGAGTTCGCCGGCAACGATCGCTCGCGTCTCCTCGGCGCAGGCCAACTCCAGAAGCTGGGCCAGCGCTTCGCC
>LBIU01000037.1 GCA_000987445.1 Candidatus Accumulibacter adiacens
TCTGCCGTCGAAATCGAAACCAATTCTTTATGGTAGTGTTCGTGCCACCTCTCTGCATTACGGCGGTTTGTGCAAGCCCCGGCAGCAGTGCCGCCCTCAGCCTCTTCTGCGTAGGCAGAAATCAAGTCTTCAGGCACATGAGCACCGTCAATGTCGATAAGCATCCCATCAGGCCTGCGAACGGTCCAGTGTAGGGCTGCATCATCAACGGCAGTCCCATCATCACGCACATTAGATTGATCCGTGATGACCACTATGTCCCATCCTGTACGATCGTGCATCGCAATAGCCAGTGCCGCACACGCATCGTACTTCAAGGCGAAGTGCAATCGTAGGAGATCCTCGTTCATATCCTAGAAGCCCCACTCAACAGGTCCGGGGTTCAGCCTATCCCAACCCTGCGGACGGTTCTGCAAGCGAGGTCCGATGCGATTCGACAGGGCAAGTGCTGTGCTCATGACGTAATCAAAGCCAAGACGGCTGTAACCGTGCTCGTTCTCCAAGACATATTCATCTGCGCGAAGCGTGATCGTGTTCATGTTGTACTCCTTTTCGATAGGGGGTCCCGAGCGGCTAGGGAGGGGAATGGTGACGCATGGGAACTGGAAACTTTTTCCTGCACGAAGCGGTGTTGAATGGGTAACTCCAAGACTGGATCAGGGTCGGCCGGGAATCATGAAAAATTCCCCGTTTCTGCTTTAAGCCTCTGATTCAACATCGAGAATCCGGAACCCATCCGCCAACACCGCAACCTTGCGCCGGAAATCCAGAACATAGTCGCCAAAGCGATTGATGTGTTCCAGACGGTATGGGGCCAGCCCAGCCAGAATTTCCTGGTTGATTAGCACTCCCTCGGCCTGCAACTGCTTCAGCACCCGGCTCATCCCCACCACATTGTGCAGGATGACCATGTTGGCGACGAGATGGTTGTACTTGATCACCTTGCGTTGTTCATGGCGCAGGTTCTCGGCGATCTCCCCTTCTCCACCGAAGAATATTTTCTTGGCGAAGCCATTGAACTGCTCAGACTTGTTGGTTTCGGCGTTAATGAGCCGGCGTAATTCAACATCGCCGACGTATTTCAACAAGAACATGGTTCGAACCACCTTGCCCAATTCCTTGAAGGCGAAATACAGTTTGTTCTTCCGGTTGTAGGTACCCAGACGGCGCAAAATGGCCGAGGCTGAGATTTTTCCAAGCTTGATGGAAATGGCCACGCGCAACATGTCCGGCAAATGGGTTTCGATCAATTGCCAGTTGATGTCGTCCGTGAATAGGCCGTCGATGTGCGCAAATTTCTTGTCGCTATCCGGACGATGGAACACCAGATCCTTGATGCCTCGAATACGGGGCATCAGCTTGATTCCAAGTAGATGCGACAAAGCGAAGACCGTGTAGCTCTGTGCCTGCGTATCGCCATGAATGGTATCCGGCCGAATATCCGAGGTGTTGGTCATCAGCCCGTCGAGGATATGCGTTCCCTCGTAGGTGCCGCAGGAAATGAAGTGACTGAACAAGGCGATAAACTTGTCCGAGACGTGGTAATAGCCGATGCCACCATAGCCACCATAGCGAATGTGGTGCTCGGAAATCAGGTTCTGTTCGTAGAGATTCCATTTTGTGCCATCGGCTGAGGCATGTTTTCCCGAACCCCAGTAGCCGGGCAATTCGAACTTGTTGTAGGCATTGATCACCTTGACGATGGCCTGTTCCAGCGCCTCTTCGGTCATATATTTGATGTTTAGCCAGGCAACTTGTTTGCGGCTCATTCCGCGAATCGAGCGTGCCGTCTGGGTGGGGCCCAGATTGCAGCCGTAACAAAACAAGGTGCTGATCACCCGTGGGCGCAAATCCTCGATCCGGCTTTCGGTCCCCATCATGGGCCGGAACAGCTTATGCATTTGCAGCCAGCGCTCGGTATCGATCAGCACGTCGACAATGCTGACGTTCTCCATGCGCTCGGTAATCAGATGGTCAATTTGGCGGATGCCGGGCGGCAATTCGCTCGCCGGTGGCTTTTTCAGGATCAATCGGCCGTCGACGATCTCGGCATAGGCATTTTCCGGGAACTCGGCATCCACGGCTTCGGCTGTTTCCAGCAAGGCGGATTTCAATGCCTGGGTAAAGGCCTTGGGATCGGTTTCAACGCCCGTTACCTGACCATATTCAGTCAGTTCACGATTCAGGGTTTCATCGTCAACCAACTGTTCGCGATAATCGTCGTAGCGTTCGCCATGCTGAATGAAGAGGTCGCCTGACTTTAGCTCATCGCGAATGGCATACAAAACTGCCAGTTCAAAGTAGCGGCGATTGATGGTGGCGATTCGTCCGTCGGCACGTTCGGTAACGACCAGTTTTCGCCAGGCGGCAGGCAACCACTGGAGATCGCGCTCTGGTTCCAGTCCGACCAGCGAAATCGGTACGATCTCGTGACGCGAGCTGCGCAGTCCCTGCAAGGCCTTCATCATCCGAATCAAGGTATCGTCCTCGCTGCTGCTCTGTGGATTGATGATTTCGATGCAGTTGAGTAATTGGGCGCGCACCGCCTTGTAGGGTTGGATGAGGAACGGCAGATAATTGCGACCGGCATAGGCCATGTGTTCGTCGCAGATGGCCACCAAGTCGTCGACGTCGGCAATCAGACTGGAACCAATGGCTTCCACGCGTTGATGGTCGGTGCCATTGATCTGGTAGGCCAGTAACACCTCCTTTAACTGCCCGATCAGGCGATCTGTTCGTTGCAAGTGTTCTTGCTGGTACTCACCCAACTTGGTGCGGGCCTGATTGTCCAGGTTCTGGAGCATGCGGACGAACAGATCGGTCGCATCGTCGAGGGTCTGCGCAAACTGCGCGCGGATATAAATGACCGCCAGCGCATAACGCTTCTGCGGTTTCAGTTCCGCCATCTCACTGGCATTCAGGGAGCGAGCGATATAGCGATACTGCTTGAGTTTGGGGACGGGAATATCCGGTTGGGGCAGTTGCTCAACGAGCAATTGCAAGCGCCGGATGTGTTGGAGATAGGAGCGGGTTTCCTTGTTGGTTGGTTTCTTCGGTTCCCGCTTGAGCATGTTCCAAGTCGTAGCGGTTTCATCCTTGCTGACTTTGAACAGACTGTCGATCCTTTCCTTGATCTTGGCATCGAGTTGGTTGGCAATGCCGGCGAAATGTACCTCGTGAATTTTCTCCCGGGCCTGGATGGCCAATCGATCCAAGACTGTGAAGCCGGGTAATTCATACCGGTGATGGACCAGTTCCTCCAGCATCACGTTGATGATGTCGGCCACGACATGGCGATTGTCGGCAGCCGTCTCGGCAATGTGCTGGAGCCAGGCCCGACCCTCCTGATTGAGTGGACGGACATCCAGGAAGCGGCGCAGCGATTCGATCATCCGTTCTCGGCCGGTTGAGCGGTCAAACTGCAACAACTCCTCCAGCCTTGGGGGACGGGCGAATCCCGTTTGCGCCACAATGTGCTGCCGGATGACGGTTGGTACATCCTTGATACGGATGAAATAGCCCAGTCGCTGAAAAAGCTTCAGATAGAGAAAGGCCACCGTGCGAGCGGGCGGTCGTTTGAAGGTCCGGTCAATGAAGGCAATTTCATCCCGCGTCAGGGTGTAGACCTCTTCAAGATCCTGCGCGGAAGGGTCCGCATTCAAGCGGGGATACGCGGTCTCGTACAGTTGGGTCATGCTGGATCAATCCCAATGCTTGCCGCTTGATGGATCGCGGCAAACTGCCTCCAGAAAGCATTCCTTGGCATCGGCAATGCGGTGGAGTTCATCCAGCAAAGCGTAGAGATGATCATCCAGAATATCGGCCGAGGGGGTCGGGACGGATAGCTGATATAGGCCGCGATCACTGTCGACCTGCTGCGCCTGAAAACGGGCGAGACCGGTATCCAGCATGTCGCGTAATGCACTGGCTTCTTTCCGACGGCTGCCGCTAAATGAAGATAGCTGGATCGATACCTCGATGATCGTCTGTGCCACTTCCGGAACGGCCGGAAGTTGCGGCATCGGCTTCACCAACTCCGGCAAAGTACGATCCAAGCCCTGCTCGAAGCGCGCCTTGAGACCAACATCAATCCCGTCCAGATAGCGCATGGCGGCCTTCACGTCGCGCCAGCCGACGTAGGTCATCAACTCCCGGATATCCCACCCGCTCGAACCTGCCCACTGGGCAAATCCCCGGCGTAGGGAGTGGCTGCTGAACGCTTCGGCATCGGCGATCCCCGCTTGCGCAAGGAACTGGCGAAGCATGGGAATGATGCTTCCAGGGAGAAGCCCAGTCTCTGAGAGATGACCCCAGCGGTTAATTTTACGAAAAAGTGGACCTTCCTTGAGTTCGGACAAGGCCAGCCAATCCTCGACCGCCTCCACCGGGCACAGGCGAGACAATGCCGGGCAGGAAAATTTTCGCCCTTCCAGTTGGCGATCCCCTTTGCTCCGCGGGAGATAACAGGTCATCCCCTCGCCAGGCTTGATCTCGATAAACTCGATGCACAGACTGGCCAATTCATCGGAGCGGAATCCCCGCCAGAACCCCAGCAGCACCAGAGCACGGTCACGGGTATGTCGTAGCGCGCTGCCGGCATCGCCCCGGACAACGGCGGCGGCTGTTGCCTGCACCAGCCAGTCACTGGTCTGTTGCAGGATGTCCAGTTCCAACGGCTTGGCGCGCTTCTCCTGGGCCGGATGCAGCGCCCGGATGCCTTTAAGAACTTGGCGGATCTTGGCGGCCTTGGTCGGGTCGGGGAAACCGTGTTCCTGGTGCCAGCGCGACAAGGCGGCCAATCGGTGCTTGAGGGTGTTCAGGGATAAGGATTCGGCGTGTCCGGCCAGATACCGGGCAATCGAATCGATCGTTGCCGGCAGTAGACCGCGCCACTCTATCTCGAAATGGCGGATGGCCGAGGCATAACTGCGTCGGGTATTGGCCCGCTCAGCCGCATTAAGGTAAAGATCGACCCGACTCATCGCTTCCGTTGTCGTCGCCTATCGCGTGTTGGTTATGTAGTGGCAAGAAGCCCTGCAACTCCAACTGGGATAATGAAAATTCCGCAGAATTTGCCATTCTAAGATAGATAAATAAAAGAGCGCTCGCAGCGCTCACCTTATTTTGATTTAATGCCCGGCGGCTGCTGTCGCCTTGCTAGCCGCATCCAAGCCCCCCTTGGCTTTCCACTCGGCAAAACCGCCTTGGAGAATTCGTACGTTGTCGTAGCCGGCAATGCGTAGCGCGAAACCGGCTTGGGCTGACAGACTGCCGGTATTGCAGTAGATCAATACCGGCTTGTCTTTGGGAATAGACTGGCGCTGCGCGATCACCTGGCGCCATTCGAGATTGACCGAGCCGGGAATGTGTTCCTTCGCATATTGATCCTTGTCGCGGGCGTCGATGACGTGAAAACGCTTCCAGTCTTCACGCGGAATTTGCTCGGCGAACATGGTGGCGCCGCCGTAGTCGACGAAATCGAGGTATTCCTCCATGGCCTTGACCGCTTCTTCACGGTTGTCAGCCATGGCTGGTGCAGAAAGTATGGCGAGCGCCAGCAGACTGACGCGGAGCAGCTTGATTGACATGGGTTGTCTCCTTTTTTGAGTACGTTGGGGAAAGCTGATTCAGCGCTGGCCGAGCAAGCCAAAGTGATAGGGGCAACTGGCTTGCAGATCAACGCTCTGGATAGCCTTGAAGCCGGCTTCCTCCATCCATGTCTGGCATTGTTCTGGTGTCGGCCGGATCTCCAGCGATGGTCCACGAGGCGTAGCAATGTCGCTACGCCAGTGGATCACGGAGAGCATGCCGTCTAGGCCAAGCACCCGATGTGCCTCGCGCAATAAGGCTACCGGATTCTCCAGATGCAACAGGTTGAAGATCATGGCGTGTGCCTGCGAACTAGCGGCCAGCCCTGTGCCATCGGTAACGAAGTCGCGAAGGACAACCTGAATATTGTCGTATGCCCTGGCCTCGGCTTTTTGCCGGACCGCCTCGACCATCTCTGGTTCGATGTCGAGGGCCGTGACGATGCCGGCGGTTCGCCGGGCAGCCGACATCGTGAAAGTGCCGAAGCCACAGCCAAATTCCACGATGTTGCCGGGCGAGTTATCCAATATCAGCAGTTGCTCAAGCGCGGCCTCCGGGTCAAAAAACGTCGCCCAGTAGGCCTCCTCAGGCATGCCGCTTTCACGTCCTTTCATGTTTTCCCCAATATCAGCGTCGAACTCAAAACACCAGTACCTTGTCGGCTTCCGCCGTCCAGGCCGCCAGCTCAAGCAATGTGCTGCGCCGGGTACCTTCGACAACCTCACCTGGCGTAATACCCCGGGCATCCATGCAGGTGCCGCACAAACCGACTTCGCCGCCGACCATGCGCACCATGTCACCGGCGTTGTAATAACCTTCCGGTACTTTCTGACCAGCCTTGGCACAAGCCACGGCATCGCCCATCAGAAAGATCCGGACCGATTCGCCATCACGTTTGGCCAAGGCCTTGGCGAGGCGTAGGGCGTTGTAACTACGCTCGGTGCCATAGGGAGCATCGTTGAGAATGAACAGTGTTTGCATGGCGAATCTCACTTTTGGCTTGATGAAATGCTTACTTGTCGCTTGCCTTCAAGGCATCGAAGTTCTTCCGCACGCTGTCGTTGAGCAGTAGTCCGGATTTCCCCTGTTTAGACACGCTTTCCATATCCAGCACATCGGCGATGATCTGGTAACTGGCGGCACCGTTGAAATCCTTCCCGTCGGCGACAATCAACTGCGTACCGTAGAACACTGCGGGCGCGGGGAGTCCCGGCGCCAGGCTGGACGGAAGTAGTTGATTGAATAGGCACGCGGTAGGTGTTGGCAATCTCGGCAGCCACTTGAAGGTTACCGTTGCAGCGTTGCCCTGGCGGGTCTTTGGCGATGAAGGTCAAGACAGAACGGCCGGCAGCATCCTTGGCTCCAGGCACCGCCATCGAGACATCGGCAGCACTGACCGAAAAGGAGATGAGCACGCCGGATACAATAATGATCAACGATTTCATGGGGACTCCTCCGCTGTTGGGTATCAGTTTTTGCTGGTTTCGATGGGTAGACCGCAGGCCGCCCATTCGCTGACACCATCGCTGATCTTCTGGGCGGTGAAGCCATTGGCGCGCAGTAGTTTCACGGCCTCGTCGGACATCAGACAGAACGGCCCACGGCAGTAAGCGACGATCGCGCAATCCGCCGGCAGGTCGGCCAGACGCTTTTCCAATTCGCCCAAAGGCATGGAGCGGGCAAACGGCAGGTGGCCGGCTTCGTATTCAGCCGGTGGGCGGACATCAATGACGATGACGTCGCCTTGCTTGGCTTTCTGCAACAGGCTTTCCCGGCTCTCCGAACAAAGGCTGTCCGGTTCGCTAGCCATCTGTTCAAGGGCAACGCGCAGTTCGACGAGATGTTCCTCAGCGGTTTCCCGTAGCGTGACCCAGAGTTGGGAGACATCCGGGCCGCTCAAGCGGTAATGAATGTATTTGCCGTCACGCCGGGTTTCGACCAAACGGGCTTCACGTAACGCCTTTAGGTGAGCACTGGCCAAGCGCATATCTATATCGGCCTGAGCAGAGAGGGTTTCGACCGGCTTTTCGCCCTGGGCCAGCAGTTCAAGTAGTTCCAGACGCTTCGGGCTGGACAGTGCCTTGCCGATGCGGGCAACGTGTTCGTAGAGGTAGGACTTGGTAGGCTTGGCTTTCATACGATCAATCTAACGTCTGTTAGATTGATCGTCAAGAAAAGGTATTGCTTGAACCGGCCCCCTGATCAAGCAGCCTTCCAGCCCGCCACAATGATGCCCATGCCCAAAAGGGCAATTCCAGCCCCCAGGTAGTCGAACGGAGAGAGTTTCACACCATCAATGACGCGCAGCCAGAGCAGAGCTGTCGCTACATAGACACCACCGTAAGCGGCATAGACCCGGCCACTTGCTGCTGGATGCAAGGTCAGCAGCCAGACAAAGACTACAAGACTAAGCGCAGCCGGCAGTAGCAGCCACGGGGAGCCATCCTTGCGCAGCCACAGGTAAGGCAGGAAACAGCCGATGATTTCGGCCAGTGCGGTAGCAAAGAACAGCAAACCGGTCTTGATCATTGCCCGTCCTCAGTGTTTGTGCGCATGGTGCGCATCGGGAAAGTGCGCGTGTGTATGCTCAATCGACGCGTGCTGGTGGCGATGGGTATGGCTGGTTCCTGCCAGCACTGGTCCAGGGTGATTATGGATGTGGTGGTCATCAAGTTCCCCATGGACATGCTCATGCGTATGCTCAAGCGCTTCGTGCCGATGTCCATGCTCATGTTGCTCCGATAGATGCAGCCAGACACCCAAGGCCATCAACAACCCGGCCACCAACAATTGCGGGGTCACTGGTTCGTTGAGCAACAGGATCGCCAGCAGCGTTCCAAAGAATGGCGCCACGGAAAAGTAGGCGCCAGTGCGGGCAGTCCCCAGATGGCGCAGCGCGATGACGAAGAGCGTGAGGCTGGCGCCATAGCTGGCGAAGCCAAGCAATGCCGCCTGCGCAACGACTCCAGGTGCCGGCCAGAGCGCCCCGGCCAAAAGCGCCAGTACGAGATTGGTGATTCCGGCGACCAAGCCCTTGACCATGGCGATGAACGAGGCATCAGCCAGCGCCACCTTGCGGGTCAGGTTGTTGTCGATCGCCCAGGCGAAACAGGCACCGAGAATCGCCAGCGCCGGCCATGCCCCGGAGAACTGCGCATCGGATGGCCAACTCAGGACCAGTGCCCCGGCGACGATAGCGAGCATGCCCAGGGCGATACGACGGTCAAAGTTTTCATGAAAAACAAACCAGGCAAGCAGTGCGGTCAGAACGCCTTCGGCATTCAACAACAGCGAGGCGCCCGATGCCGGCATGGCTGACAACCCGATCATCAGCAGTACCGGCCCGATCATGCCACCGGCGACGGTGGCTGCAGCGAGCCAGCGCCAATCGCCCCGATCAAGGTGCACCTTCGGGCTACGGCGAATCTGGCGCATGAGCCAGAGGCCGATGCCAGAGCCGAGATAGAGCAGCGCTGCCAGCAGCCAGGGGCTGACCTCGGCCAGCAGCAGCTTGGATAACGGGGTGCCTATCCCGAACAGACCGGCTGCCGCGAGGGCAACGGCAATGCCGCGATGCCAACTCATGGGCTACGCTCCTTGGGTGGCCAAAGGGGCAATCACTGCCTCCAGTTCGGCCGGCTTCGAAAGTGCTTCGCTATGACAGACGCAGGCTTCATGGTGAGCTGCCGCGACCAACTCATGAAGAATCCCGCAGTCCCCGGCGAGATGGCTGTTGCCGCATCGGCCGCGCAAGGCAGTGAGTTGGCGCTCCAGTGCCTGCATGCTTTGCAAACGGGCCTGGACGCGGGCCAGTTGCGCATCGATCAGTTGGTCGATATCGCGGCAATCGCTTTCCGGATGCGCCACAAATGCCAGCAAGCGCTGAATGTCGGCCAGCGAAATATCCAAAGCCCGACAATGGCGGATGAAGGCCAGCCGTTCCACGTGCAAGGGAGCATAGGCACGGTAGCCGTTTGGATGACGGGCCGGCGCCGGTAGCAGTCCCGCTTTCTCGTAATAACGGATGGTTTCGATATCGACGCCAGTGGCTTGCCCTAACTCACCAATTCTCATGACTCGATCCTCCTTGCTGCCCGGGCATTTCGGAAAACTTTATTTTACGCGCTTGACCCTATAGTTACTACAGGGTGTGTAATGCAAATAACAACTCGGGCATTGCTTCGGCTCCGACTATTTTCCTTAATTGCAATTGCTTGACCCTGTAGCCACTCAAGGGTTTCTAATACAGGAAACAAGGAAAACACCATGAGTCTTGACCCAACCCCAAAGCCCCTTCAGGAAACCACTCACTGCGGATGCGCCAGCAGTTGCTCCGTAGCGGTGCCCGCCGCCGCTGACATCCCAGCAGCCCCCGATCTCGCACAAAGCGATGGAGTACCCGTCTTCCTGATTACGACCATGGACTGCCCGACCGAGGAGAACGATATCCGTCGTGCGTTGGCCAGTATCGAGGGCATCCATTCCCTGCGTTTCCAACTGTCGGCACGCACCGTTTCGATTGATGCCACGACGGAAGCACTCGATGCCGCCTTGGCCGCCATCCGCAAGGCCGGTTTTGACCCCAAGCCGGTGTCGGCAGGTCAGGTCGCAAAGGAAAACGTCGGTGCCAGTGAACTATGGCGAGGCATTCTGGCGCTGGGCCTGGCCGTCGGCGCGGAAGCGCTGGATTTCTTCGCGCCCGACACATTGCTTTTCAAGGGGTTCGGTATGGCATTGGCCGTCGCCGCGATCTGGTTGTCCGGTATTTCAACCTATAGCAAGGGACTGGCGGCATTGCGGCGCGGGCAGTTGAACATGAATGCGCTGATGGGTGTGGCGGTGACCGGTGCCTTCCTGATCGGCCAGTGGCCGGAGGCGGCGATGGTCATGGCCTTGTATGCCATTGCCGAGTTGATCGAAGCCCGCTCCGTGGATCGGGCGCGTAACGCCATCAAAGGCCTGCTCGACCTAACGCCGCAGACGGCGGAAGTTCGGCAAGCCGATGGCGCCTGGCTTGAAGTTCCGGCCGCAGCGGTACAACTGGAGTCCTGCGTGCGGGTAAAACCCGGCGCCCGGATACCGCTCGATGGTCAGGTGACGGCAGGAACGAGTGCGGTTAATCAGGCACCGGTCACCGGCGAAAGCATCCCGATTGATAAGGCGGCAGGCGACCCGGTGTTCGCCGGCACGATCAACGAAACCGGCATTCTGGAGTTCCGCGTGACGGCTGCCGCCGCCGACACGACGCTGGCCCGCATCATTCACGCGGTCGAACAGGCACAGGGAACACAAGCGCCGACGCAGCGCTTTGTTGATCGGTTTGCCGCGATCTACACCCCGACCGTATTCACCTTAGCGGTTGCGGTGGCCGCTCTGACGCCATGGCTGCTCGACTGGACCTGGACGCAGTCGCTCTACAAGGCCCTGGTGCTGCTGGTTATCGCTTGCCCCTGCGCGCTGGTGCTCGCCACGCCGGTGACGGTCGTCAGCGGACTGGCGGCAGCGGCCCGACGCGGCATCCTGATCAAGGGTGGCGTCTATCTTGAGGAGGCCCGCAAGCTGCGCGTCATTGCCCTCGACAAGACCGGCACCATTACCGAAGGCAAACCCCGTCTGGTCGCCACGGAGATACTTCCCTCAACGGTCCCCGAATCCCAGGTACTCGCTTGGGCGGCCAGCCTTGCCGGGCATTCTGACCACCCGGTCTCGAAAGCGATTGCGACCGGCCTCAATCTTCCCGAAAACGGCCTGAGCGATTTCGTCGCACTCCCGGGACGAGGCCTCGAAGCACGCGCTGACGGCCAACTGCTGATCCTCGGCAATCATCGTCTAATCGAAGAACGCGCTTTGTGTAGCGCCGAGATCGAGGCCCGTTTACAGGCGCACGAAACCCAAGGCCGGACGGTGACCATGCTGGCATCGGAACAGCAGGTGCTGGCGATTTTTGCGGTGGCGGACACCATCAAGGAAAGTTCACGCGAGGCGGTGGCCGATCTGCACCGTCTCGGTGTCGTCTCGGTCATGCTGACCGGCGACAATGTGGCGACGGCCGCGAGCATTGCCAAGGAAGCCGGCATCGACGATGCCCGGGGCAATCTTCTCCCAGAGGACAAACTGGCGGCCATCGAAGATTTGCAGCGTCGCTATGGCCCGACCGCGATGACCGGTGACGGCATCAACGACGCACCGGCGCTGGCCCGCGCCGACATCGGCGTGGCGATGGGCGCGGCTGGTACGGACACGGCGATGGAAGCGGCTGACGTGGTGATCATGAACGATGACCTGCGGCGCATTCCGGAAACCATTCGCCTGTCCCGGCGCACGCATGCGGTACTTTGGCAGAACATCGGGCTGGCCCTCGGCATCAAATCCATTTTTTTGGTGCTTGCCATTTTCGGCAATGCGACCATGTGGATGGCGGTGTTCGCCGACATGGGCGCGAGTCTGCTGGTGGTGGGTAACGGCGTGCGCATCCTGCGGTGGACTTCCGGAAATGAGTTTCGCTGATAGAATCCGGCCCATGCGCCGCTGGCTGACCATCCTCCTTCTCGTTTTTCTGCCGTTCCAGTTCTCCTGGGTTGCGGCTGCTGGCTATTGCCAGCACGAGACCGGGTCGGCTGCTCAGCACTTCGGTCATCATGACCACAAGCATCAGGCCGCTGCCGATCACGTCGGCACCCCGGACGCTAAAACCCTCGGTGGTGGCGTTGATGGCGATTGTGTAGCCTGCCATGCCGGTTGCGCTGCCGCGATCTTTAGCATCGTCAGCTTGCCAACTTCCGCCATCGCGTCTTTTGCGATTCCCTGGTTACCGGGGCATCTGAACGAGCCACCTCTCGCGCACCCCGAACGTCCCAACTGGTACTCGCTCGCCTGATACGGCGGGACGGATGCCTGTTCTCAAGTCAGCACGCGCTTTGTAGCCAGTGCTCTCCGTTTCGCCGAATTTATCCTGTAATTTCTGGAGAATTCGATGCGAAGACGTCTATTGCCGCTTGGGTTGGCGGCGCTGTTATTCAACCCCTCTTTTGCACAAACGATCGATATCGGACGTGGTGGCACTTACGAAATCAGTAACGGCAGCGCGCCGCGTGCTGTCGAACCGACATCCTCACTCAGCCTGAAGGCGGCGCTGTCCCTGGCGTTTGGCGCCAGCCCGGAACTGTCGGGCGCCAGACGCGAATTGGAGGCGATCGAAGCAACGATCATTCAGGCGCAAGTCCGCCCGAATCCAGAGCTTGCAACGCTGATCGAGGATACCCAGAAGGCGACCCGGACGACGACCCTGCAGTTGAACCAGCCGATCGAACTGGGTGGCAAGCGCGCCGCCAGGATCGATGCCGCCGAGCGAGGCCGCGATGCCGCAACGGTGGAACTGGACGCCAAGCGCGCTGAAATTCGTGCCGCCGTGGTGGCGTCCTTCTTCGATGTGCTCATTGCCCAGGAACGTTTGCGCCTGGCGCAGGGCTCGGTCGAGTTGGCGCAACGCGCCAGCGGCGCCGCCTCGCGCCGGGTCACAGCCGGCAAGGTGTCACCGGTCGAAGAAACCAAGGCCCGCGTGGCCGAAGCCGGGGTGCGGATTGAATTGACGCTGGCGGTCAGTGAACTGGCGACGGCACGCAAGCGACTCGCTGGCATTTGGGGCAATCCGGCACCGCGTTTCGAGCGCGCCGAAGGGGATCTGAATGCCTTGCCGCCGCTCCCAGCGCTGGCCGATTTGAACGCCCGCCTGGCCACGTCGCCCAATCTATTACGGGCAAAAATCGAGGTTGACCGCCGGCAAGCTCTCGCGGAGATTGAACGCAGCCGGCGCGTTCCGAACGTGACCGTCAGTCTGGGCGCCAAACGCGATGAACAACTGGGTAGAAATCAGGCGATTCTCGGCTTGTCGATTCCCCTTCCCGTGTTCGACCGTAATCAGGGCAACCTGCTGGAAGCACTGCACCGTACTGACAAGGCGCGGGACGACCTGTCGGCCACCGAAATCCGCCTGTCCAACGAGTTGGCACTGGCCTATGAGCGACTGAATAGCGCACGCTGGGAGACGGAGTCGCTGCGGCAGGACATTCTGCCCGGGGCGCAAAGTGCCTACGATGCCGCGACCAAGGGCTTTGAACTGGGCAAATTCAGCTTCCTCGACGTGCTGGATGCCCAACGCACGTCATTCCAGGCCAAATCTCAATATCTGCGCGCTCTGGCCGAAGCGCATCGATCTGCGGCCGAGATCGAACGCATTCTCGGTGAGGCATCGGCCAGTTCCCCCTCTGCCTCAGCCGCTACAAAACCGTAGGAACCCCATGAAAATCGATTTCAAGAAGAAACAAACGCTTTCCATTGCCGGCGTTCTGGTGGCCGGCGTCTTACTTGCCGGACTGATCCTCGGCACCGACAAGTCGCAACCGGAAAACGACGAGCATGGTCACGGCAGTCACACGGAAGCGGCTACGCATGCCGACAAGGAACACCACGGTGAGCCGGCCAAAGACGGCCATGCGGACGACAAGGGGCACGCCGACGAAGAACACCATGAGGCGAGCGCTCCCCGGAAAGGCCCGCACGGCGGGAAACTGTTCACGCAGGAAGGGTATGGCGTCGAGGTCACCATCTTTGAACAGGGCGTCGAGCCGGAGTTTCGCGTCTACGCCTATCAGGATGGCAAGGCGCTCGACCCGGCGGCCAGCCAGGTCAGTCTCACTCTCGAGCGCCTGGGGCGCCCGCCGCAGGCTTTCACCTTCGTGAAGGAAAAGGACTACCTTAAGGGTAATGCGGTGGTCGAAGAGCCGCATTCGTTTGCCGTAACGATCGCCGCCCAGTACGGCAACAAGGCTTATCGTTTCGCTTACGAGCAGATCGAGGCACGCGTCGCCATGTCCGATCAACAACTCAAGCAGAACAACGTCGAGGTGCTGACGGCCGGACCGGCGCGCATCAAGAGTGCCCTGCAACTGATCGGTGAAATCCGCTTCAACGAGGATCGCCAGGTGCACATCGTGCCGCGCTTGACCGGCATCGTCGAATCGGCGGCGGCCAATGCTGGTGATCAGGTGCGCAAGGGCCAGGTTCTTGCCGTGATTTCCAGCCAGGCACTGGCCGACCAGCGCAGCGAACTGCTGGCTGCGCAGAAGCGCCTGGCGCTGGCGCGCACGACCTATGCCCGCGAGAAGAAACTGTGGGAAGAGAAAATTTCCGCCGAACAGGACTATCTGCAAGCCGGCAACGCCCTGCAGGAAGCCGAAATCGCCAACCAAAACGCCCAACAAAAACTGGCTTCGCTCGGCGGCGAACTACGCGGCAGCGGCAATCTGACGCGCTACGAGATTCGCGCCCCGATTGATGGTGTGGTGGTCGAGAAGCACCTCTCTCTGGGCGAAGCGGTCAAGGAAGACGCCAACATCTTCATCATCGCCGACCTGTCCACGGTGTGGGCCGAGATGACGATTTATGCCAAAGACCTCAACACCGTCAAGGTTGGCCAGAAAGCCAGCGTCAAGGCGACCGCGTTTGAATCCCAGAGCAGCGGCACCGTTTCCTACGTTGGCTCGCTGATCGGAGAGCAGACCCGGACCGCGAAGGCGCGGGTCGTACTGCCCAACCCGAAAGGCATCTGGCGCCCCGGTCTGCCGGTCAACATCGAAGTGGTGGCCGACGAGGTCGAGGTGCCGGTGGCGGTCTCGGCGGAGGCGATCCAGAGCGTGCGCGACTGGACCGTCGTATTTGGCCGCTACGGCGACAACCTAGAAGCGCGGCCCGTGCAACTGGGGCGCAGCGACGGCAAATTCACCGAAGTCGTCAGCGGGCTCAACGCGGGTGAGCAGTACGCCGCGCAAAACAGCTTCCTGATCAAGGCCGATCTGGGCAAATCCGGCGCCAGCCACGACCACTAGGAGATCATCATGAAACAGATCATCGCCATTGTGCAACCTCACCGTCTGGAACAGATCGAACACGCCCTGCATGGCCTGGCGCATTTGTCCGGATTCACCATCTTTCCGGCGCGCGGCCATTCCCGCGGAAAAGGTCCGCACCACGCCTTCGCCGCCACCGAGTGGAACCCCGACGCCCACGACCGCCTGGTCTTGATGATGTTCTGCCCCGATGAGCAAGCGCCAACGGTGGTCGAGGCCATTCGCGTCGCTGCCCATACCGGCCTTGCCGGCGACGGCTTGATTGCGGTTTCCGAACTTGCCGACGTGTCACGCATCCGCTCCGGCGAACGCGGCGACGCGGCGCTCTAACCGAAAGATTCCCATGTTCGAAAAAATCATCAGTTTCGCCATCGAGCAGCGCTGGTTAGTGCTGCTGATGGTGCTCGGTATGGCAGCGCTGGGTGTTTATAACTACCAGAAGTTGCCGATCGATGCCGTACCCGACATCACCAACGTGCAAGTGCAGATCAACACGGCGGCCCCCGGTTATTCGCCGCTTGAAGCCGAGCAGCGCATAACCTACCCGATTGAAACCGTCATGGCCGGCTTGCCCGGCCTGCAACAGACCCGTTCGCTGTCGCGCTACGGCCTGTCGCAGGTCACCGTCATCTTCGAGGACGGTACTGACATCTACTTCGCCCGCCAACTCGTCAATGAACGCATCCAGCAGGCGAAAGGGAAACTGCCGGCCGGCACCGAGCCCGGCATGGGACCGATATCCACCGGCCTGGGGGAAATCTTCATGTGGACGGTCGAGGCGAGCGACGGTGCGCTCAAGGCCGATGGCACGCCCTATACGCCCACCGATTTGCGCGAGATCCAGGACTGGATCATCAAGCCGCAGTTGCGCAATGTGCCGGGCGTGACCGAGATCAACACCATCGGCGGCTACGCCAAGGAGTTCCAGGTTGCCCCCTTGCCCGACAAACTCGTTTCCTACGGTCTGGCCATGCCGGACCTGGTCGCCGCGATCGAGCGCAACAATGCCAACGTCGGCGCCGGTTACATCGAAAAGCGCGGCGAGCAGTATCTGATCCGCGCCCCGGGTCAGGTGGCTGACATTGCCGACATCGGCAACATCGTGGTCAGCAGTCGCCAGGGCGTCCCGATCCGTATCCGCGATGTCGCCGAGGTCGGCATCGGCAAGGAGCTGCGCACCGGTGCGGCGACCGAGAACGGGCGCGAGGTGGTGCTCGGCACAGTGTTCATGCTGATCGGCGAGAACAGCCGCAAGGTCTCTCAGGCCGTCGCCAAGCGTCTGGACGAGATCAACCGGACACTGCCGCCAGGCGTGGTGGCCCAGACTGTTTATGACCGGACGATACTGGTGGACAAGGCGATCGACACGGTCAAGAAGAACCTGATCGAGGGGGCCCTGCTGGTCATCGCGATCCTGTTCCTGTTTCTCGGTAATATTCGGGCGGCGATCATCACCGCCCTGGTCATTCCGCTCGCCATGCTGTTCACCTTCACCGGCATGGTCAGCAACAAGGTCAGCGCCAACCTGATGAGCCTGGGTGCACTGGACTTCGGCATCATCATCGATGGGGCAGTGGTGATCGTGGAAAACTGCGTGCGCCGGCTGGCCCATGCACAAGCCGTAGCGGGTCGGCCGTTGACGCGCAACGAACGGTTTCATGAAGTGTTCTCGGCGGCCAAGGAATCGCGCCGTCCGCTGTTGTTCGGCCAACTCATCATCATGGTGGTGTACTTGCCGATCTTCGCGCTCACCGGCGTCGAAGGAAAAATGTTCCATCCAATGGCGTTCACCGTGGTCGCCGCCTTGCTGGGCGCCATGATCCTGTCGGTTACCTTCATCCCGGCCGCCGTGGCGCTGCTGATCGGCGACAAGGTCAGCGAAAAGGAGAGCCGCCTGATGCTGTGGGCCAAGCGAGGCTACGCGCCGATGCTCGATCGGGTGATGCTCAACAAGCCCCTCGTCCTGACCATTGCGGCGGTCGCCGTCATCCTCTCCGCCTTGCTGGCCACCCGCATGGGCAGTGAGTTCGTGCCCAGTCTCAACGAAGGCGACATCGCGCTGCATGCCTTGCGCATTCCCGGGACCAGCCTGTCGCAGGCGATCGAGATGCAAACGGAACTGGAGCGAACCATCAAGCAGTTCCCGGAGGTCGACAGGATTTTCGCCAAACTCGGCACGGCTGAAATCGCCACCGACCCCATGCCGCCCAACGTCGCCGACAACTTCGTCATGTTGAAGCCGCAATCGGAATGGCCCGATCCAAGCCGCGACAAAGCTGATCTGGTCAATGCCATCCAGGCAGCGGTTGCCAAGGTTCCCGGCAATAACTACGAGTTCACTCAGCCGATCCAGATGCGCTTCAACGAGTTGCTTTCCGGGGTGCGCAGCGATGTGGCGGTCAAAGTGTTCGGCGACGACATGGACACGATGAACAGCACCGCCGGGGAAATTGCCGAAGTGCTGGAGAAGATTCCCGGCGCCGCCGACGTCAAGGTAGAACAAACCACGGGTTTGCCGATGATGACCATTCAAATCGACCGCGAGAAGGCCGCTCGTCTGGGTGTGAATGTTGGTGACATCCAGGAGGCAATCGCCATCGCCGTGGGCGGCAGGGAAGCCGGGGTGCTGTTCCAGGGTGACCGGCGTTTCGACATCATCGTCCGTCTGCCCGAACGGCTGCGCAATGACATGGAGGCCATGAAACAGTTGCCCATCCATTTGTCCATGGACGAGCCGGGGGGACAAAATCGCCGTGCCTATCTGCAACTGGGCGACGTGGCGAGCATTGAAGTCGCGCCGGGGCCGAACCAGATCAGCCGCGAAGACGGCAAGCGGCGGGTGGTCGTCACGGCCAATGTCCGCGGCCGGGATATCGGGTCTTTTGTCGCCGAGGCCGAAAAGAAGATGCAACAGACGGTCAAGGTGCCGGCCGGCTACTGGACAACCTGGGGGGGAACCTTCGAGCAGTTGCAGTCGGCGTCAAAACGTCTGCAGATTGTCGTTCCGGTGGCGTTACTGCTGGTATTCATGCTGCTGTTTGCCATGTTCAACAACATCAAGGATGGACTGCTGGTGTTCACCGGCATACCGTTTGCGCTGACCGGTGGCATTCTGGCGCTCTGGCTGCGCGATATCCCGCTGTCCATCTCGGCCGGGGTCGGTTTCATAGCGCTGTCTGGCGTGGCGGTACTCAACGGCCTGGTGATGATCGCCTTCATCCGTTCTCTGCGCGAGGAAGGTCGGTCCTTGGATGCGGCGATTCATGAAGGCGCCCTGACGCGACTGCGCCCGGTGCTGATGACCGCGCTCGTCGCATCACTCGGCTTCATTCCAATGGCCATCGCCACCGGCACTGGCGCCGAGGTGCAGCGCCCGCTGGCTACCGTTGTCATCGGCGGCATCTTGTCATCGACAGCGCTGACCCTGCTGGTATTACCGATCCTGTATTGGCTGGCCCACTGCAAGGATGATGAGGAGGAAGCGGGTGTCGCGGCATAAGCAGTAGGCCACTTGCGCATCAGGTATACCCTGAAAAAGCCTTGGCCGATAGGCTGGGGCTTTTTCAGGGTCGCCAACCCAGCATCCCGGAGAACCAACTGCGGCGCGGTTGATATCAGTCCACGCCGAGTGAAAGGGAAAACACTACCGGTGGGTACTGGGCAACGAGAGCGTAAAGCACGTTTTTCCGCCTTCTGAATCGACCGCAACATTCCCGCCGTGAGCAAACACGATCGATTTTGTGATCGCAAGCCCTAACCCCGAGCTTTCTGTCGTTCGCTGTCGTGAACTATCGACACGATAGAAGCGATTGAACAGACGAGGCAAATGTTCCACAGGAATGTCGCTCCCAGTATTCTCGACGACAACGAGGGTCTTGCCGTCGCCATTCTGGTTGATTTTGACCGTGACCGTGCCTCCCGTCGGCGTATGCCGCAGCGCATTGGACAGCAGATTGCTTACCGCCCGACGCAACATGAGCCGATCACCGACTATTTGGCCATTGCCAGTAAGCGACAAGACAATCGCCTTCTCGTCGGCCAGCACGTCGTAATACTCCAGCAATTCGCCGATTTCCTCAGCGAGATCGATCAGTTCTTGGTTGGGAATGATCTGGTTGTTGTCGGCTTTGGCCAGGAAGAGCATGTCGGAAATGGTTCGCGACAGGCGCTCGAACTCTTCGGCATTCGAAGCCAGGATGTCCCTATAGTCGTCAGCTGACCGCGCTTTCGACAGCGTGACCTGGGTTTGGGTCAGCAAATTGCTGACCGGTGTTCTCAATTCATGCGCCAGATCCGACGAAAAATCCGACAGGCGCTGAAACGATTCCTCAAGCCGCGATAGCATGTCATTCAAGGTATCGGTCAAAGCGGCCAGTTCAAGCGGAATTGCCTCCGCCGGCAAGCGGGTATGCAGGCGATTGGCGGTAATTTCGGCAGCTTGGCGTTTGATCGAGTGCAGCGGAGCGAGACCGCGGCGGACGACAACCCAGCCCAGCAGCCCGATGGCCAGCGTGGCCAGCGTGATGAACACCCACAAGGTGCCCCGAAATCCCGACATAAAGTGTTCGTGATGGGATATTTCGGTCGCGATGACTATGGTGTAAGGGATCTTTCCGTCGATCCCGGCGGTCACGGCGGCAGAAATACCCCGCCATGGGAGCCCATCGGGAGCAGTCCACTTGATGGGGCGCTCGGGATCGTTGACGGTTGGCCGATCGAACAGCGCCGGGGGAAAAGCCAGATTTTCGTTGCCGTATAGAGCTTGTCGGGATGGTCCAAAAACTGCGACCACCAGGCCGTGATGGCCGGTCAGGGCATCGTCGAGCTGCCTTCTGAGCGCTTCGTTGTCCTGTGTTTTCGAATCTCTTTTAAGAATGTGTTGTGTCAGCTCCATTTTTCCGGAGAGCGCTTCCATATCCTGCTGCACGAAATGCTGCTCCACCAAATTGCCAATGAGCAGTCCCAGCAGAAAAAGGACGAGTGCCGCTGCCAGGGCAAACAACAGCGTCAGGCGCAGTGTCAGCGATCGACTCCAGGTAACGTTCAATCCGTAACCTCCAGCACATAGCCCATGCCCCGTACCGTACGGATCAGCTTGGGTTCGAATGCCTCGTCGATCTTTATCCGCAGGCGCTTGATGGCAACTTCGATCACATTGGTGTCGCTATCGAAATTCATGTCCCAAACCTGGGACGCAATTAACGACCGCGGCAAAACCTCGCCTTGCCGCCGAAGCAGCAGTTCGAGCAAGGCGAATTCCTTGGCGGTCAGGTCGATCCGCTTGCCCGATCGACTCACCCGGCGCCGCATCAGATCGAGTTCAAGGTCGGCAGCACGTAGATACTCCGACTCCTTTGCCTTGCCGCCACGACGTAACAAGCCTCTCACCCTGGCCAGCAATTCCGAAAAGGCGAAAGGCTTGACCAGATAATCGTCGGCACCGAGTTCCAGCCCCTTGACCCGATCTTCCACCTGGTCGCGGGCCGTCAGGAACAAGACCGGCATTTCCTTGCCGGCCCGGCGGATGCCTTGCAGCACCTGCCAACCGTCAATGCCCGGCAACATGACGTCGAGGATGGCCAGATCGTGGGCTTCCGTCAGTGCCAAATGCAGTCCATCAAGCCCGTTGGCGACCAGATCAACCACGAAGCCCGCCTCGACAAGGCCCTGCTTCAAATAGGTTCCGGTTTTCGGCTCATCTTCGACTACCAGTATTTTCATGGCGCTCACTACCTCTTGTTGTTGGTCTATAGAGAATTCTCCTTCGGTTTGCCGGTGCATTTGCTTAGATTACGTAAATGTAATCCGCAAGTCATCCCACTGTCGGTTTGGCAAAAGCACCATGGCGAGCATGGGAGCAATCAGACTCCAACATCCCCACGGAGAAAACACATGAACAAAATACTTATCGGCGCTTTGACGACAATCGTTTTTGGGGCAGGTACGGCCACCATCGTGGCCGCCTCCGGTCTTATCGACATGGGCGCGGATACGCCGCATAACCCGCTGGTCTATAAAGCCCTGGAATTTGGCCGGGAGCGATCGATTGCCCGCCGTGCGGCCGACCTCAAGGTGCCCGATGATTTCGGCAACCCGGAGCGGGTCCGGCGCGGGGCCGGGAATTACGATGCCATGTGTATCGATTGTCACCTGGCACCCGAAATGTCAGACTCGGAAATCCGCAAGGGCTTGTATCCAAGGCCGCCTAATCTAGTCACTCAGGCTCAAATGCCGGAACTCTCCAGGGATTCCGCACGTGACTTCTGGATCATCAAGCATGGCATCAAAGCGTCGGGAATGCCGGCTTGGTCGAAAGGCGGCATGGATGACGAGGCGATCTGGGATTTGGCCGCGTTCGTGCAGAAACTGCCGGGGCTAGCAAAGGCCGACTACGACCAACTGGTTGCTGCCAGTGATGGTCACGCGCACGGCGGCGTAAACGACCATGTCGATGGTCATGACGAACACGAATCGTCATCGGCGGTAAATACAGCGCTCAAACCCGTCGGTTCACCGGCGGCGGTGCACAGTCATGATGACCATGGACACGGCACGCACAAGCATTAGGCGATCGAAGCTTACAGAAATGTAATTTCGCGGTCAGCTTTTTGTTGGTCACGTAACACCATACTGACCGCACTTGATCTCCTGAGGAATATTTTCATGACGAAGCCCATCGCTGTTTTCCTGACTGTATTTGCCCTGGGCACAGGCATCACCTTGCCTGCATCGGCGGCCGAAATGGTCGATGTCTACAAGAGTCCCTACTGCGGTTGCTGCGGCAAGTGGGTCGATCATCTCAAGGCCGCCGGGTTCGAGGTGCGCACTCATGAGGTCAACGATGTGCCAGGGACGCGCAAGCGTCTGGGTATGCCCGATCGCCTCGGCTCTTGCCATACTGCAAAGGTCGCCGGCTATGTCGTCGAAGGCCATGTGCCGGCAGCCGACATTGAACGCTTGATCAAGGAGAAGCCAAAGGCCCTCGGACTGGCCGTGCCATCCATGCCGCCAGGTTCTCCCGGGATGGAAAGTCCTCACCCTGTGCCGTATGAAACCCTGCTGGTCAATCAGGACGGCAGCACTAGTGTCTACGCTAAGCACTGACGGGAAGCAAAATGAAACTTCTTCAGAGGAACAATCCGGCAAGTATTTTCACGCCACGGCGCCGGTTCGTGCAGGGGCTGATCGGCGGTGGTGTGCTGGCCGGTATCTCGCCTTGGGTGCGAGCAGCCGTCGACCCGCTTCGGCTAACGCCAACGGGTAGCGCACCCGAACTGTCCGGAACCGAAATTCAACTGACTGTTGCGGAATCCCCCGTCAATTTCACCGGGGAAATGCGGCTGGCGACGACCATCAACGGCTCGCTGCCGGCGCCGACCCTGCGCTTGCGCGAAGGCGACACGGTCACCATCCGGGTGACCAACCATCTGCCGGTCGCCACCTCGATCCATTGGCACGGCATCCTCCTGCCCTTCCAGATGGATGGGGTTCCCGGCATCAGTTTCGCCGGCATTGCCCCCGGGGAAACATTCACCTATCGTTTTCGCCTCCAGCAAAGCGGTACTTACTGGTATCACTCGCATTCCGGCCATCAGGAGCAGACGGGAATGTACGGGGCGATCATCGTCGAACCGCGGGGCGGCGAAACAATCCGCGCGGATCGTGACTATGTTGTTCAGTTGTCGGACTGGACCGACGAGAATCCGGAACATGTGTTCGCCAAACTCAAAGTCCAAAGCGACTATTACAACTACAACAAGCCAACGGTCGGCGATTTCTTCCGTGATGTCTCGGATGGCGGTGTCGCTGCAGCAATCGAGAAGCGCAAGATGTGGAACGAAATGCGCATGAATCCGACTGATCTCGCCGATTTGTCCGCAGCCACCTATACCTACTTGATGAATGGCACGACCCCGGCTGGCAACTGGACGGGGCTTTTCCGTCCCGGCGAGCGGATTCGCCTGCGCTTCATCAATGGTGCCGCCAATAGCTTTTACGACGTGCGTATTCCGGGCCTGAAGCTGACGGTCGTCCAGTCGGATGGCGTCAATGTCGAACCGGTCACCGTCGACGAATTCCGCTTCGGCCCGGGTGAAACCTACGATGTACTGATCGAGCCGACAGAAGAAGCACATACGATCTTTGCCCAGTCCATGGATCGCAGTGGCTACGCCCGCGGCACGCTGGCCGTGCGTGCCGGACTGGAAGTGCCGGTGCCGATGCTTGACAAGGTCGAATGGCTGACCATGGCCGACATGATGGGCAGCATGGGGGGCATGAACCATGAGGCAATGTCCGGAATGGACCACGCATCCATGAATCATGAGATGCCGGGCATGGACCACGGCGCCATGCCAATGGGACATGATATGAGCCAGATGCAGCATGGCGCCGTGGCGATGGATCATGGCCAGCACATGATGCACGACAATCCGCTGGCCAAACCATCCGATAAGGTCCACCACGCCCGGACGGAGTATGGCCCGAGCACCGATATGCGCGTCGATATGCCACGCACCGGCCTTGATGACCCTGGCATTGGTCTGCGCAACAATGGTCGCAAGGTATTGACGCTGGCCGATCTGTCCACGATTGGCGGGCCGCTCGACCCGCGCGGGCCGACGCGCGAAGTCGAACTGCACCTGACCGGCAATATGGAACGCTATACCTGGTCGTTCGACGGCCTTGAGTTCGGCAGCAGCACGCCGGTGCATTTCAAACATGGCGAGCGGGTGCGGGTCATTCTGCAGAACGACACCATGATGACGCACCCGATGCACATGCACGGCCTGTGGAGCGAACTGGAAACAGCCGAGGGAAAATTCCAGGCGCGCCGCCATACCATTCCGGTGCAACCGGCCCAGCGCATCAGTTTCCTCGTCAATGCCGATGCGGTTGGCCGCTGGGCCTGGCACTGCCATCTGATGTTCCACATGCACGCCGGCATGTTCCGCGAGGTGGTGGTGTCATGAGCGGATTCGGCCCCAAAGGAATGAAGATGAAAATGTTCCATACGCTGATCGCACTCGCTGCAATCGCCGGGTTTCAGCCTGCCTGGGCACAATCCGGGCAAGCAATGGCTGCCATGGATCATGGCAGCATGAACATGCAAGGCGGATCAGTTCCAAGCAACGCGCGCGATCCGCATGCCTATGCGGATGGCAATACGCTGGACAGTGGCGAATATGCGCAGTCCGGGCCGCGCCAACTGCGACTGGCCGACGAGCACAATTTCGGCAGCCTGCTGGTTAACCGTCTGGAGCACGTTAGAACCAATGACGGCGCCAATTCGACCGCCTACGACCTGCAGGCATGGTTTGGTCGTGACTACGATCGTCTGGTTATCAAGGCTGAAGGCGATTACACCAAGAACAAACTTCAGGAAGCCCGCACCGAACTGTTGTGGGGTCATGCCGTCGCCAATTACTGGGATGCGCAACTTGGCGTACGCCATGATAGCGGCATCGGCCCCAATCGCTCCTGGCTGGCTTTTGGCATCCAGGGGCTGGCCCCCTACTGGTTTGAAGTAGACGCCACCGCCTATCTGGGTGAGGACGGCCGTAGTGCCTTGCGCCTCGCTGCAGACTATGACCTCCTGCTTACCCAACGCCTCATTCTGCAGCCACGTGCCGAGTTCAATCTCTATGGCAAGCGCGACCTGGCACGGAACATCGGCAGTGGCTTGTCCGACGGCGCGTTGGGTTTGCGCCTGCGCTACGAATTCTCGCGCCAGATTGCCCCCTACATCGGGGTCGAGCGGGTAGAGAAATTCGGTCATACAGCCGACATGGCACGTGATGCTGGTGAGCGTGCCGGAGAAACGCGTTGGGTGGCCGGATTGCGTTTCTGGTTCTAGGCCAGGTTCGCCAACCAACTATCAGTCGCCTGAATATTCCTTTCATTTCGTAACATCTAAATTGAACCACACCACAGGAGTTCTCATGAAAACTGCAATCACCGTCGCCACCCTGGCTTTCCTTGCCATCGCCAACACCCCGGCCATCGCAGAGTCCGGACACATGGACATGAAGCACGGTGCAGGCATGTCGCATGACGCCGGCCAGCCCATGGCCAAAATGTCGGAAGGCACGGTCAAGAAAGTGGACAAGGCTGCCGGCAAGATCACCATCGCGCACGGCCCCTTGGAAAACCTCAATATGCCGGGCATGACGATGGCCTTTGCCGTCAAGAACAAGGCCATGCTCGACCAGGTCAAGGCCGGCGACAAGATCCGCTTTGTCGCCATGGACATGGGCGGCACGCTGACCGTGTCTTCGTTGGAAAATACCAAGTAAACAGTGCTGGAGACCGCAGTGATGGATGCTCGCCTGGTTCGCTCAGGAAAAAGCCCGTGGCGCCTTGCCGCCGTTGCCGTGTCGCTGGCGCTCTGGACGCAGTTCGGCATGGCGGCAGAAGATGCACCGGGAAAAACGGTCGACGAATTGTTGGCCTACGCCCGCGAGCACAATCCCGACCTGCGGGTTCGTCGCCTCGATGCCCAGGCGCAGCATGAAAGGGTTGAATCCGCATCGGCACTGCCCGACCCGAAATTCCAGGTCGAACTGATGGATTTCACCAATGCGATGACGCCCGGCAAATCGGCTTCACTGGTGCCCGGAGATGTAGGAACCACCCGCTATCGGGTCATTCAAGGGTTTCCCTTCCCTGGCAAACGCGGTTTGCGGGGCGAGGTCGCGGAAGCGCTGGCCAGTCAAGCGGATACCAGCCACGATGCGGCCCGCCTCGATCTGGAAGGGAAAATCAAGACGGCCTATGCGCGTTATTTCCAGGCGGTGGGCCAGTCGCGAATTCTCAACGAAACCCTGCAACTGGTCGGCGCGCTCGAGCATCTGGTAGTTCAACGCTATAGCGTGGGCCTGGTGCCGCAGCAGGACGCGGTCCGCGCCCAGAGCGAGAGCACCAGTCTCAAGGTCGATCTGGTCGAAAGCGAACGGCGGCGCCGCGATGCTGCCGCCAAGCTGAATGCTTTGCTGCCCCGGGATGCCGATGCCCCTTTGGCCGAACCAGTACGTCTCGCGACAATCCCGCCAAGTCCGACGCTGGTGCAGGTTTTTGCCCGCGCCAAGGAGATTTCCCCCGACTTGAGCCGGGAGCGACTGGGGGTCGATGCCGCCGAGAAGGGCAAGGATCTGACCTACCTGAATCGCTATCCCGACTTCGGCGTCGCCCTGACCAACAATCGTCCGCGATCCGAGATGATCGGTCCGCAAACCTGGGACCTGATGCTGGAAGTCAATATCCCGCTGCAACAATCTTCCCGTCGCGCCCAGGAACGGGAAGCCGGGTACCGGCTGGACGCCGCCCGCGAACGCGTGGCCGCCGCCGAGGCCCGGCTCAACGGGCGTCTTGGTGAAACGTTGGCCGGCCTCAATGCCAGTGTCGACAAGGCCCGCCTGTTGCGCGACACGCTGTTGCCGCAAGCCCGAGCCACTCTGGATGCGGCACAGGCCGGCTATGAAAGTGGACGGGTCAATTTCAATACCCTGATCGAGGCGGAACGGCAGATTCTGCGCGCCCGGCTGGCTCTGCTCGACGCCGAGGTCGACGCCAATATCCGTCAAGCCGAACTAGAACAATTGGTAGGAGCCCCGCTGTGAAGAAGTCGTCCCTCGTTTTATCCCTGGTCGCCGTTGCGGTTATTGCCGCCTATGGTGGTTACCGAACCGGTCAGCACGGCGATACGAGCAATGCCGCCACCCCAAACCAAGCATCGGTCGCCGGCGAAGGCAAGTCCGAACGCAAGGTGCTCTACTACCGCAATCCGATGGGCTTGCCCGACACCTCGCCGACACCAAAGAAAGACTCGATGGGGATGGACTATATCGCGGTCTACGAAGGCGATGAACCGGATGGCGAGGGGGCCGTCAAGGTCAGCCCGGCTCGCCTGCAGACCCTGGGCGTCAAGACTGCCAAGGCCGAAATGCAAGTGCTCGATGGCGGTGTCCGCGCCGTCGGCCGTATCGAAGTCGACGAACGGCAAACTTACGACATCGCGCCCCGCTTCGAAGGATGGATCGAGCGACTGCTGGTCAATGCCAGTGGCGATCCAGTCAAGCGCGGCCAGCCCCTGTTCTCGGTGTATAGCCCGGAACTGGTTTCGGCGCAGAAGGAACTGGCTATTGCGCAGGCCTTGAAGCTCGATACGCCGGGCGCCGACCCGTCGGCGCGCGAGGCCGCGCAACGCCTGGCCGATGCGGCCCGCGAACGACTGGCCAACTGGCAGGTGGGGGTCAAGGACAACCAGGTTGGGAGCCGGATCACCTTTGCTTCGCCGGTCGCCGGCATCGTTCTGGAAAAGAAGGCGGTCGAAGGCATGCGCTTCGCACCGGGGACGACAATTTACCGTATTGCCGATCTGTCCACAGTCTGGGTCATCGCCGATGTCTATGAGCAGGATCTCAAACGGGTCAAGGTTGGTGAGTCGGCGATGGTCGATATCGATGCCTTTCCGGGGCGTCACTTCGCAGCCAAAGTCAGTTACCTCTATCCGACCCTGAATACGGCAACCCGGACCACACCGGTGCGCCTCGAACTGCCGAACAAGGACGGCTTGCTGCGTCCCGGCATGTTCGCCCACGTCGAACTGGCGACCGCCGGCAATACGACCCGGCTCACCGTACCCAAGTCGGCGGTTATCGACACCGGCGAACGCCAGATCGTCCTGCGCGTTGCCGGTGAAGGCAAGTTCCAGCCGCAGCCAGTCAAGATCGGCATGCGCGGCAAGGATGCCGTCGAGATTCTCGAAGGGCTGGAAGCCGGTGTGGAAGTCGTGGTGGCCGCGAATTTCCTGATCGACGCCGAAAGCAATCTCAAGGCGGCGCTGTCTACCTTCTCCGAACCGAAAGCGGCGGCGGCCGCGAAGAGTTATTCGGCGATGGGCACCATTGATACGGTCGACGCGGCAAACAACACGATTTCGATGAATCATGAAGCCATTCCGGCCTTGAAGTGGCCGGCGATGACCATGGAATTCGGCCTGGCTGACGCCAATGTCGCCAAGGGTCTGCTGCCGGGGCAGACCGTGCATTTCAGTTTCGAAGACCGCGGCAACGGCGAATTCGTGATCGTCCGCCTCGAAAAGATGGACGGCAAGACGACGACCAGCCATCAGGGAGCGCACTGAGATGCTCGGCAAGTTGATTGAATGGTCGGCCCGCAATGTGTTCATTGTCCTGCTGGCCACCCTGGCCTTGATCGGCGGCGGCATTTATGCCGTCAAAAAGACGCCGCTTGATGCGCTGCCCGACCTCTCCGACGTCCAGGTCATCGTCTACACGCCCTATGCCGGGCAGGCGCCCAAGGTCGTCGAGGACCAGATCACCTACCCGCTGACCACGGCCATGCTGGCGGTACCCAAGGCCAAGGTCGTGCGCGGTTTTTCGATGTTCGGCGCCTCCTACGTCTACGTCATTTTCGAGGACGGGACCGATATCTACTGGGCACGTTCGCGGGTGCTCGAATACCTCAGCGCCGCCCAGGGCAACCTGCCGGCCGGGGTGTCGCCACAACTCGGGCCGGATGCGACCGGCGTCGGCTGGGTCTTCCAGTACGCGCTGACCGGCAAGAACCAGTCGCTGGCCGACCTCAGGAGCATCCAGGACTGGTATGTCCGTTACCAGCTGACCAAGGCGGGAGGCGTCGCCGAAGTCGCCAGCGTCGGCGGTTTCGTCAAGGAATACCAGGTCACGGTCGACCCGCACCGCCTGGCCACCTATGGCATTCCGCTCGCCCGCCTGAGCCAGGTCATCCGTGAATCGAACCGCGACGTCGGCGGCCGGGTGATCGAAATGGCGGAGAAGGAGTTCATGGTCCGCGGCCTCGGTTACCTGAAAGGAATCGAGGACATCGAAACACTGGTCCTCAAGAGCGATGGCGGCACGCCGGTGCTGGTGCGTGATGTGGCGAAAGTCGAACTGGTGCCGGCCGGCCGCCGTGGCATCACCGAACTGAACGGCGAAGGCGAAGTCGCCTCGGGTATCGTCATGGCGCGCTTTGGTCAGAATGCGCTGGATGTCATCGCCAACGTCAAGACCAAGATCGAAGAACTGAAATCCGGGCTACCGGAGGGAGTGAATATCATTCCGGTTTATGACCGATCCGGCCTGATCGAGCGCGCGATTGACAATCTCAAGCACACCCTGCTCGAAGAAAGTCTGATCGTCGCGGTCGTCTGCGTGGTTTTCCTGATGCACGTCCGGAGCGCACTGGTCGCCATCCTGACCTTGCCGATCGGCATCCTGATCGCTTTCATCGCCATGCGCTCGCTGGGCATGGGCAGCAACATCATGAGCCTGGGTGGCATCGCCATCGCCATCGGGGCGATGGTCGACGCGGCCATCGTGATGATCGAGAACGCGCACAAGCGGCTAGAGCACCTCCCACCCGACGCCACCCAGGCGGAGCGCGGGGCAACCATGATCAAGGCCTGCAAGGAAGTCGGCCCGGCGCTGTTCTTCTCGCTGCTGATCATCACCGTTTCTTTCCTGCCGGTGTTCACGCTCGAAGGCCAGGAAGGCCGTCTGTTCAGTCCGCTCGCCTTCACCAAGACCTTTTCGATGGCCGGCGCCGCCTTGTTGTCGGTGACGCTGGTGCCGGTCCTGATGATGTTCTTCATTCGCGGGCGCATCATGCCGGAGCAGAAAAATCCGGTGAATCGCTTCCTGATCTGGGCCTACCGGCCAATCATCCAGTGGGTAATGCGCCACAAGATCCTGACGCTGGTCCTGGCATTGGTGTCGATGGCGGTGACGATCATTCCGGCCCGCCAGATCGGTTCCGAATTCATGCCGACCCTGAACGAGGGCTCGCTATTCTATATGCCCGCCTCGCTGCCCGGCATGTCGGTGACTGAAGCCGCGCGCCTGCTGCAGACCACCGACCGGGTCATCAAGACCTTCCCCGAAGTTGAGTCGGTCTATGGCAAGGCCGGCCGCGCCGCAACGGCGACCGACCCGGCACCGATCGAAATGTTCGAGACTGTCATCAACCTCAAGCCGGAAAAGGAATGGCGGGCCGGCATGACGGTGGACAAACTGATCGCCGAAATGGATGCCGCACTGAAGTTCCCCGGTGTGGCCAACTCGTGGACCATGCCGATCAAGGCGCGCATCGACATGCTGTCGACCGGCATCCGCACGCCGGTCGGCGTCAAGGTGTTCGGTAAGGACCTGGCCGAAATCGAGAAACTGGCCCGCCAGATCGAACAAGCCGTGAAGACGGTGCCGGGGACGTCGAGCGCCTACGCTGAACGCGTTACCGGCGGCTACTATCTCGACATCACCCCGCGCCGCGACCAACTGGCGCGCTACGGCATCACCGTCGGCGATTTCCAGCAAGTGGTCAGCACCGCGCTGGGCGGTGCGCCGGTAACCACCGCCGTCGAAGGGTTGGAGCGCTACAACATTGCGGTGCGCTATCCGCGCGCCCTGCGCGAGGATCCGCAAAGCATTGCCAGTGAAGTCTTCATTCCGAGCAGCATGGGCATGATTCCGCTTGGCCAGCTGGCCAAGGTGGAATTGCGCAACGGTCCCCCCGGCATCAAGACCGAAAATGCCTTGCTTGCCGCTTATGTCTTCGTCGACATTCGCGACCGCGATGTCGGTTCCTACGTCAAGGACGCGCAGAAGGCAGTCAGCGAAAAGGTCAGCTTCCCGCCGGGTTATTACGCCACCTGGTCCGGCCAGTTCGAATATATGGAGCGCGCCAAAGCCAAGCTGGCGGTGGTCGTGCCGCTAACCCTGGCGATTATCTTCGTGTTGCTCTATCTGAATTTCCGGCGCCTGACCGAAACGGTCATCGTCATGCTTTCGGTGCCCTTCGCCCTGGTCGGTGGCATCTGGCTGATGTGGTGGCTGAACTACAACATGAGCGTCGCGGTCGCGGTCGGCTTCATCGCGCTGGCCGGGGTGGCCGCCGAAACCGGGGTCGTCATGCTGATCTATCTCGACCAGGCCTGGCAAGAACTCAGGCAAAGGCGACGAGCCGAGGGTGCGGTGCCGAGCGCCGCTGACCTCTACCACGCAATCATGGAGGGCGCCGTCGAACGTGTCCGTCCGAAGATGATGACCGTGGTGGCGATCATGGCCGGCCTGCTGCCCATCATGTGGAGCAGTGGTACCGGTTCGGAGGTTATGAGCCGCATCGCGGCCCCCATGGTCGGCGGCATGATTTCCTCGACGGTGCTAACGCTCGGCGTGATTCCGGCGCTCTACGCACTGGTCAAGGAGTGGCGATTGAAGCGCGGTTTGGAGCAATGAATTTGCATATGCGTCAGTGGGGCATGTTGTTTGCAGTATCGATCGGAATGGTTGGCCTCTCGCATGGACAAGGCTGGGTGGTTCCCAAACCCAGCTTTGGTTTGATGCCAAATGCTGCTGCTGGCAAGCAGCTATTCGCCAAGCACTGTGCGGCCTGCCACGGCGCCGATCTGAAGGGGTCGGACAAGGGGCCACCTTTGCTGCACAAGATATATGAACCGTCGCATCACGCCGATGCCGCCTTCCAATTGGCAGCGGCCAATGGCGCCCGCGCTCATCACTGGAAATTTGGTGATATGGCGCCAGTCAAAGGGGTAACCCCGGACGACGTCGCCCACATCACCGCATATGTTCGGGTGGAGCAGCGGAAGATTGGCATCCAATAGCAAAGGGATCACCTGAATCAGTCAGGGGCTTGAATCCATAGGCATGCGCCTGGTCGGAAAAGTTGAATATCGTGCTTGAACAGAGCGCAACACACGGTAAATATTTTACCGGTGGCTCTATGCGTTCGTGGGGGCTGCGTTCCAGTTCCCCTCAACCACTTAAGGCGGAGATATACGCCTCTCCCTCCGTAGAAACCCCGCTTGGTCGAAGGTTCCGTTCCAGGTTATTAGCCTTACATTTCATGTACGGATTTGTAATCCATTGTTCACCGACCAGACAGGCACATGGTTTCAAGATGACGTTGTCGATGACAGGGTATTGGGGCAGATTTGCATCGATTGCCACAAGGGCATCGCCCATAAACTGCCCAAGGAATACAAGGAAGATGGTGAAGATTGAACGCCATTGAAATCGCACTGAATAACCGAGGAGACTCCTATGCCCATTGATACGATCAGCCGTAATTCCACTATTACCTCCAACACAACGCCCCAGAACCAGGAGGCCAATAACGTCAAACGTGCCGAGTTACAGGCCCGTCAGGCGGATGAGCTATCGAGGCAGCGCCAGGTTGAGCAGGTGATTCCGCAACCGGTGATCAATACCCAAGGGCAACCGACCGGCACGTTGGTCAATATCATTGCCTAAAGCATTGCTGGCTACGGCTGTCCAATGTCTTCGCGAAGAGACCGTTTGATGTTGGCTTCGGATGGCTTTAAAACCTGGGTCGGCCATCGCTATTTCGAGCTTCCATTCGCATGCTTCGATGTCGTTGCGATGTGGGATGAACGTCGAGAACGCTGGCAGGCAACGGATAACGGCTCGGCAGTCGCTTCCTGGCTCACCGCCTACGATCAGTGGCCGCCCAACTGGAAAAGCATGATTCAAGTCTGTGGTGTCAGTTGTTGTCATGATGAATTTTATGCATTCGGTGGCCAGGCTGACGAGGTGGCAAAGCGATTGATCACCGCTTTGCTTTATCTCGATCAGACGCGAAAACGGAAAGTGGTTTTTTGATTCACCAGATCGATCCGCATTGTCGGATCGTCATCAATCAGGAGTTTGTTATGTCGCAATCCCTCGAACAAATCAGGAGTCAATGTGACTCCCAGTTGGATTTGACCCTTCGCCTTGTTCAGGTGAATGGGATTTACGCAGAAAAAATGATGGCATCCCATTTTGCGATGCTGCAAGGGCTATTGCAGAAAACTTCGGTGCCAAAGAACCACTCCGATGAGCAGTCTTGGCTTTCATTTAACGAGCAAGGAATTGTCGTTGCCGGATATTGCAAAAACTGTTTGCGCGAGGGGCTGGATTACCAGCGGCAGGTACTGGCCGAACTGTCGCGTAAATAACCCAATTGGGTTTGAAGCCTGGAAAGGAAAGCAGAGGGCTGATGCCAAACGCGCGGTGAAACCCGGCAGTATTTCCTGACATAAATGTAATTAGCAAGTCACCTGGTTGACGGTAGCAGAAGCACAGACTGTATTTGTCCACCCGATTAGAACCGTTGAATTTCCCCAAAACTCAGGAGTCAAGATCATGAAAGTCACTTCCCTCATTGCCGCCGTTCTGTTTGCCGGTGCCGCGACGACTGGCGTCGCTCACGCCGAGGACAAGGCAGCCGCCCCGAAGGCCGCCGAAGCCCAGATGGACAAGGCCGCGGCCAAGCCGCATTCCCATGTTCAGGAAAAAACCGGGGTGCCTCAGAGCATGCCAGATCCCAAGGCTGACAAGCCGAATGCCGCCAAGGACAAGAGCAAGCATTTTCATCCGCGAGACATGAAATAAATTGCCTGAGAGGCCCCGGAATCGGGGCCTCGTTATTTTTGCCCATGGATATCCGCAAATCGGCAGATCACGGTGATCGGTGTGTATGTCGCATACTGGCGCTGGCGGTCGGCTGCGACCCGAAACTGCTGAGTTACAACTACTGTCGGACGGTACTCCAGAGGCGCTGGGTGGTCGAATGCAATCATGGCTGTCTGGCGGAGCCAGCAGTGGCAGACAGTGACCTGAAATGGCATGACGTCGGCCAGATCGATCCGGTGAAGGCCATCCTGATCATGAACGAGTAGTCGATATCATGGCTGGCATCCCGTCCTCCGTTCCCCCGGTAGCCAACGCGCCATCCCCTCCGGTGCAAGGCGGGCATGACGGACATGGTGTGCCCCTCGGCAATGCCAACAACGGAGCATTTTCCGAGGCATTGAATCAAACGATTGCTCGGCAGGCCAATAACCCGGGGGCCAGCCACGGCGCTCATGGCGGACAAGGCGCCGGGATGGCTGGGCAAGGCGGAGGGCATTCTTCCGGAATGGCCTCCAGTACGGCATCAGTCCATCCCACCCACTTTTCGATCGGACAAGGCGGTCACGCCGGTCATGATTTCCAGCAAAAAATGCTGGGGGTTCGTGCCTACCGGCAGCAACTCCTGGCCTCGAATATCGCCAATGCCGATACCCCAGGCTACGAGGCCGTCGATATCGACATTGAAGAGGCTGCCCAAATCGTCAAGGGCGCTTCGGCTTCGCTGCCTTTGATCACCACCACGGCCGGCCATCTCTCGGGAAGCGGACAGACACCGCCTTTTCCGCTGAAATACCATGTGCCGTATCAAACCGCGGCCGATGGCAATACTGTGGAAATGGACGTGGAGCGACAAAAGTTCTCGGAAAATTCGCTGATGTACCAGTTTTCCCTTGATCGGGTCAGCGGCCACTTCAAACACTTCATGGAACTGCTGCAGAATTTAAAATGAAAACCATCGAGCTTCCTGAAACCCCCGGGCAATTACGCCGCATGCTGGCACGACGCCTTGGCATCGGTGCACTACTGGTCGGCGGTCTGGCGGGAGGTCTTGCCTACTGGGTCGAGTCGTACCGCGTCGAGCAGCGCACCGTCGACCGTGCTGTCGCTGGGGTCAGGCACTTCGAGTCGCCCGCCATGAAAGTGGCGGTCAGCGGGGAAAAAGGGGACCATCCTGCAATCTCGCAGTTGCTCACTGACGAATTCGTCGGGGTTCGGGTTTTCTCGCCCAGCACTGAGATCCTGTTCGATGCTTGGCGCCCATTGCCCGAACCGCTGAAGGAGGTTGCCCAACAGCAACTCCATCCATGGCCAATCCCGCCAGGCAGTCATAGCGAGCGAATCGCGGTAGCAGGCGAAGAATTGATCCGGGTCGTTCTACCGATGACTAGCGATGACGGCCGTCTTGCAGGCTATGTTGAGGGTGTCAGCCGGCTGCCCGGCTCAGCATTACAAGAGAGGGAACTCCAGATTCGCGGGGCTGCGCTGACCGCCGCGATTTCGGTACTCGCTGCGGCACTGTTGCTCTATCCATTGATGTCGGGATTGCTGGGTCGTACGGTCGCATTGTCGTCTCGACTTCTGGATGCCAATCTCTCTTTGCTGCGCTCTCTCGGCAATGCGATTGCCAAGCGTGACGCAGATACTGATGCCCATAACTACCGGGTTACCTGCTACGCAGTAGCCCTCGCGGAAGCTTTGGGAGTTGGCCGGGAAACCATTGCTGAACTGGTTCTTGGCGCCTTTCTGCACGACGTTGGCAAAATCGGCATCCCGGACCAGATTCTGCTGAAACCAGGAAGACTGACCAGCGAGGAATTTCAGGTCATGCAGACCCATACCTTGCTGGGTGTCGAGATTGTGACTGGCAATCCCTGGCTGGCCGGCGCGGAAAAGACCATTCGGCATCATCACGAACGCTTCGATGGGCAAGGCTACCCGGACGGGCTTTCCGGTGACGCGATACCGCTTGCTGCGCGAATTTTTGCGCTGGTTGACGTATTTGATGCACTGACGTCCGTTCGCCCCTACAAGCCGGCCTTGCCTCTGGAGGAGACGTTAAGCATCATGGAAGGGGAGGCAGGCCGGCATTTCGACCCGACAATCTGTGCTGTCTTCCAACGGATTGCGCCGGTGCTCTACGAGCAAGGCCGGTCCAGAGATCACGCTCAATGGAACCTGAAATTGAAGGCGTCGCTTGAACAATACTTCAAATTGAAAGCGGCTCCCGAAGGAGCCGCCAAATTCGCGTAACGCTTGTGATCAGCCGCCGCGATGGTCCTGATGAAGGATATTGTCCAAGCGCATGACTTCGTCACCGTGCATCATGATCTTTTGACCGTCCTTGGTTTCCATAACGGTATCTTTTTTCATGCGCACCGCACGGCCAGATTTATCTTCCATAGCCATCTTGCCATCCTTGAGGATATAGAGCGTCGAGCCATCCTTGAGCTGGATCGCTTTCTGAACCTCCTCGGCGGGGTAAGCCGCGAAGGCGGAAACGGCGGCGGTACTCAGAGCGGCAACCATCAACAATTTCTTCAGCATTTCTTTCTCCTTGAGAGTATTTAACTTGCATTTTTGATACTAGCTATCAATACCTGACAATTCCCCAACGGCTTGATGACAATTCAGTCATCCGGCGGTCAGAAAAATCCGCTCCCGGGTAGCTAGGATTTTCGGTCACATAGAACGTTGGGAAAATTTTGCTTTCATGGTTCTCTCCTTGTGACATCGGGCTAATCGTATCGGACTCATTTCGTCCAACCGTGATGCCATTCACAGGGTTCTCAGGAGTCCAATACCAACAGAATGCTGACCCTGGCGTCACGTTCTTGAAAGCTATTCGCCGAAAATTGCCAGGAAGCGATGCCACCTCGCAAACCCAGGCCAACGGTCCATGCCCCGTGACAATTCCGTGACATAGAAGTAATCGCTGGCTCATCTTGGTGTCAGGGCCAGCGCTCTAAGCTGAAATCCCTTGAAACTCACTTAGGAGAAAGATCATGACCAAGAAAATTCTGTTTGCTGCAGTTGTCGCCATGGCAAGCCTGTCCGCGTTTGCTGGCAGTGATCTGGTCGAAACACACGGCCTCAAGGACGGCGCCACCCTTTACGTCTTCGGCGACGGCAAAATGGGCATGGAAGACCAGTACGGCCGCGCTGTTCGGATGTCCGAAGGTCAGTTGATGGTGACTGCCGACGGGAAGAAGATCGTGATGAAAGGCGACGAGGTCGCTCGTGTGAATGCGATTCTTTTCCAGGCTCGGGGTGCCGACTGACCCGGAGATACTCAAGTCGTCCGGCGACAGGGGCTGTCTGATCTGCGCGGCAACGCAATCGGTTGCGAACTTACAACAGGTTCGCTAGGTGCAGTGGCTTTGGGGGGCAATTCGCTGGAAATGCCTCCCTTTGCGGTAGCACTCCAAACCAGTCGGGCACAATTTTATCCAGCCCTCGGGACTACGGGGGCAAGGGCCGACGTTTGATCGGTCCTTCGTCTTGACTCAGGGAGAGATCATGCAGAAAAAAACTTTCACAGCGGCCTTCGCCGTTCTGCTGCCGGCCGTATTTTCCAGTTCGGTGCTCGCGGCCGACAGCTTTACCGAAGCGCTCACCGGCGGCAAGGTATCGGCCGATTTTCGCGCACGCTACGAGGGCGTCGATCAGGACAACGCGCTGAAGAATGCGAATGCCCTGACCGCACGCCTGCGCCTCGGCTACCAGACAGGAGAATACAAGGCATTCAGCGCCTTTGTCGAGGCCGAGCACCTCACCGCTCTTGGTGGCGAGAAGTACAACAGCACGACCAACGGCAAAGCGGCCTATTCGGTGGTCGCCGACCCGGAATTCACCGAGATGAACCAAGCCTATCTGAGCTATTCCGGCATCGCCGATACGGTCCTCAAGTACGGACGCCAGCGCCTCGTCCTGGACAACCACCGCTTCATCGGCAACGTCGGCTGGCGCCAGAACGAGCAGACTTACGACGCTTTTACCGTGGTCAGCCGCTTGCTGCCGCAAACCACCGTCACCGCGGGCTATATCTACAACGTCAATCGGGTGTTCAGCGACAAGAGTCCAGTGGGCAACTTCCGCATGAACTCGCCGATCTTCAACGTCAAGTACGACGGCTGGCGTGCCGGCACGCTGGTCGGCTACGGCTATCTGCTGGACTTCGATGATCTGCCGGCCAATTCGACCCGTACCTTCGGCCTGCGCTTCGCGGGCGGCACGCCATTTGCCGGCGACCTAAAGGCGCTCTACACCTTGGAATACGCCTCGCAGTCTGATTACCGCGGCAATCCTGCTGATTTCGACCTCAACTATTACCTGGCCGAAGGCGGCATCGATACCGGGCGCTTCACCGCCAAGCTGGGTTACGAGTTGTTGAGCGGCAACGGCCGCAATGCGTTCCAGACCCCACTGGCTACCCTGCATGCGATGAACGGCTGGGCCGACCAGTTCCTTGCAACCCCCGCCGACGGCCTGAAGGATGCCTACATTTCGGCTAGCACAGACGTAGTTGGGGTCAAGCTCTCCGGGGTATACCATGACTTCCGCGCCGACAAGGGGGCCACGCGCTACGGCACGGAGTGGGACCTGGTGGCGACCAAGGCGATCGGCGAACACTACTCGATTGGGGTAAAGTACGCAGCCTACCGGGCCAAGGACTTCTCGGTTGACACCGACAAACTCTGGCTGTGGACCGAAGCCAGGTTCTAAATTGTGTGAAGCTTGCCATCGGTATGAATCACACGTTCTGATCTTTTGCCGCTGGGACCAGGCGGGCGCCATGGCGCCCGCCTTTTTGGTGGACGCGCCAGGCATGGCGCTGATGTGGGCCGTCGGCATGGCACCCCGAAAAATTCCTGCTCATCTCGCTCGAATGCGCACTCAGATGCAATTCGCCATCATCGAAAAACGATGGGGGCGTCAATGCCTTGCCAAAACGCTATACCGTCCGATACCTACAGAAAGACCTTATCGGAACGGCATTAACTGGCCACGGGGTCATGTCATTGACTCGAGCACTGATATTTGCAAGCCAGCCAAAAATGCAACCATTGGAACGATCTCGCTCCCCCGAATTTGACTTGACGCAGCCGGCGCCCGAGGGCGAGGGTGTGTCCCAGGAAGTGGTGTAAGAGCTGAGGCGTTGTGATCGCCGAGCTGGCCCTGCAGGGCCAGCTCGGCGGGCGCGATCGGTGGGTCATCGGAGAACTTCGGTAAGGTGGAGTTGCAAAGCTTCAACCTAACCATGAGGAAGAACCCGATGACCAATGACAGCATGCAGCTATCCGAACTGATTGAGAAGGCTGGTGCGGATGATTTCGTACGCGAGATGCTTGGTTTTGTCGCCCAGCGGATGATGGAGCTCGACGTCGAGGGGCGCTGCGGTGCCGGCCACGGCGAGCGCTCCGAGGCACGCACCAATTC
>LBIU01000353.1 GCA_000987445.1 Candidatus Accumulibacter adiacens
CAGAGGCGCGTCGGCTTATGACTCCTAGGCGCTAGGCGCCGGCCACCTTCATCTGCTCGATGAGCAGTGACCCAACCTGCTTCGAGCCACGCACCAGAACGTCGTTACCGACACCGGCGACGTTTCTGAACATGTCGCGAAGGTTGCCGGCGATGGTGATCTCTTCGACCGGATGGACGATCTCGCCGCCCTCGACCCAAAAGCCGGCGGCGCCGCGCGAATAGTCGCCGGTGACGTAGTTGACGCCATGACCGAGCAGTTCGGTCACCAGCAGGCCGCGACCCATTTTCTTGAGCAAGCCGGGCAAGTCGCGCTTGCCGGGATGGACGATGAGATTGTGGCAGCCGCCGGCGTTGCCGGTGGTCTGCATGGCCAGCTTGCGCGCCGTATAGGCGCTCAGAAAATAGCCCTGCAGCTGTCCGTCGACAATCACTTCCCGATCGTGGGTGGCGACGCCGTCGCTGTCAAAGTAGCCGCTGGCCAGACCACGCGCCAGATGCGGTCGTTCGCTGATCTGCATTTTTCTGGCGAAGACGCGCTTGCCAAGGCTATCGACCAGGAAGGAGGTCTTGCGGTACAGGCTGCCGCCGCTGACCGCGTGCACGAAGTTGCCGATCAGCGAGGCGGCAAGCGGCGCCTCGAAAATCACCGGCACCTTGCAGGTCTTGATCTTGCGTGCACCGAGGCGGGCCAGGGTGCGTTGGGCGGCGCGCTCGCCGATCAGCTCCGGCGAACCGATGGCCTGCGCATCGCGGGCAATCTCGTACCAGTCGTCGCGCTGCATGTTGTCGTCCTTGCCGGCGATCATCGAACACGACAGGTAATGCCGCGAAGTCGGGTAGCCGCCCATGAAACCAAGACTGTTGGCAGAGACGAAATGCCCTTCCTGGCTCGACACCGTCGCGCCTTCCGAATTACTCAGCCGCGGGTCGACCGCGAAGGCCGCACGTTCGCAGCGCTGGGCCAGGTCGACGGCGGCTTCGACGGAGAGCAACCATGGGTGATAGAGATCGAGATTCGGCAAGTGCTGACTGTCGATGGCCAGCACGCCAGCGTCGGGCAAGCCAGCGCAGGGATCGGCGGCAGTAAAGCGGGCAATGTTCAGCGCGGCCTCGACCGTCTCACGCAAGGCCGTCGGCGAAAAATCGGAGGTGCTTGCCTGGCCCTTGTGCTGCCCAAGATAGACGGCAACGGCGATCGCCTTGTCGCGGTTGTACTCGATGGTTTCGACCTCACCGCGGCGAACCGTCACCGACTGCCCAAAGCCGTCGGAAACGTCGACCTCGCAAGCGCTTGCGCCGCACGTTTCGGCATGCGCGAGAACATCGCGCGCCAGCTGCTGCAGCGTTTCGAAACGGTGACTGAAACGCGCTTCGCGAGGGGCGGTGGTGTCGGGACGGGACATGGGGCAGTGACCAGGGGCAAAAGTCGCTATCATAGCAGCTCCACGCAGGCCGTCCGTTCCAGCGCCCCGGCACGCCGCTGTCCCCAACTGCCCCCAAGAAAGGCTTCCCTGCCGCCGATGATCCCTCCCGAAGACGAAGAAGAAGTAGGCCCGCCGTCAAAGACGCAGCGCAAGCGGGCCATGGAGGAACTGCAGGCC
>LBIU01000354.1 GCA_000987445.1 Candidatus Accumulibacter adiacens
GCGTCGCTTCTGGTCGCCAGTCCCATCACCCTGACAGCATATTGGTAGCCGCCGCGTGCAGCGGCTCGCGGCATGATCCGCGCTGCGTAGCCGGCAGCGTGCGCGCGGTCGTAGAAGGCCAGAGCCGCCGACTCGCTTTCCAGAATGGCCAGTTCCAGAACCCAGCGGCCATTGCGCCTCGTCTCGCCGTTGCCGCTCTGGATGCCCGTTCGTGTCGCCCACATGGCGAGTTGTCCAGCAGACGCCGCTTCGCTCAGCGTTGGTGCCGCGCCCTTGCTGGCCAGATAACAGCTTGACTCTTCACTGAGCTGCTGTACCTGATCGTCGGGGTGCACCACGGTGATGATTCCCTCGAGCAGGCAGACGCGGTCGCCGTCCGCGTCGGCGCTGCCCCACAGGTCCGTACCCCGTATCCCGACGGTGATGCTTCCAAAGCGCAGATTGATCGCCCGCTGTCGATGCCGGCTGGAAGAGTTCCCGGCGCGCAAGCGCAGGCTTCCGAGCGGAACCTCGATGGCCGCTGTGAACACCTGCTTTTCGCGTACGCCAAGTGCGTTCAGGCGCATTTCGCTGCGGTCACCGAGGTCGAGCACACTGCCATCGGCCAGTTGGATGCGCACGCGCGCATCGGGTCCGGTGATCAGCCTGTCCTGATTGCCCAGCACCGTGCCGGGTGCCAGTGCGTGCAGGACGCCCTGGCGCTTGATCCAGGCGGGCATCTGCACCGCATCGACGATGGCTGCGGCCCGTTCTGCTCCCATGGACGGCAGCGGCAGTAGCGCGCCAGCCAGGAAACAGCCACCCATAAGAGCCTGCAAGCGATGCCTGTACATGGACCGTTCCAGTGACGACGACAGGGGGGATTCTAACATCGCGCCAAGCGCTCCCGGCTGCAAGCGGCGAGAGCTGCCCCGGTTTCCGTGGGGCTTCGTCTCCCTCCACGCCGCTGAACCCGCGGCTGAGCGAGCAGCGGCGCGAGCGGGCAGGAGGCGTGGGCGCGTCAGCGGAGCAGGGCCAAGCGCCTATGCGTATAATTCGCGCTTCAGCCCATTTCCGGACCCCTACTGGCCATGCAGGAAAAGTATCAGCCCGCGGACGTTGAAGTCGCCGCTCAGCAATTCTGGAACGATAGCGGCGCGGCGCGCGCCATCGAGGACCCCAGCCGGCCGAAGTACTATTGCCTGTCGATGTTCCCCTATCCGTCCGGCAAGTTGCACATGGGGCACGTGCGTAATTACACCATCGGCGACGTCTTGGCGCGCTTCCACGGCATGCTCGGCTACAACGTCTTGCAGCCGATGGGCTGGGATGCTTTCGGCATGCCCGCCGAGAACGCCGCGATCCAGAACAATGTCCCGCCGGCGCAATGGACCTACGCCAACATCGACTACATGCGGACCCAGCTCAAGCGGCTGGGATTTGCCATCGACTGGCAGCGCGAGATCGCCACCTGCACGCCCGAGTACTACCGCTGGGAGCAGTGGCTATTCACCCGTCTCTACGAGAAAGGCCTGATCTACCAGCGTCTGGGAACGGTGAACTGGGATCCGGAGGACCAGACCGTGCTCGCCAATGAGCAGGTCATCGATGGCCGAGGCTGGCGCTCGGGAGCGCTGATCGAAAAGCGCGAGATCCCGATGTACTACATGAAGATCACCGCCTACGCGGAGGAACTGCTCGCCGACCTCGAACAGCTCGAAGGCTGGCCCGAGCAGGTGCGCTTGATGCAGAAGAACTGGATCGGCAAGAGCACCGGCGTGCGCTTTGCCTTCCCCTACGAGCTGGACGGCGAGCCCGGGCAGCTGTGGGTGTTCACCACCCGCGCCGATACCCTCATGGGCGTCACTTTCTGTGCCGTGGCCGCCGAACATCCGCTGGCCAGCTACGCGGCGGCGCGCGATCCGCAGATTGCCGCCTTCGTCGAGGAATGCAAGCGCGGCGGCGTCGCCGAAGCCGACCTGGCGACGATGGACAAGAAGGGCATGCCGACCGGCATTTTTGTGACCCATCCGCTGAGCGGCGAGCAGGTCGAGGTGTGGATCGGCAACTACGTGCTGATGAGCTACGGCGACGGCGCGGTGATGGCGGTGCCGGCGCACGACGAACGCGACTTCGCTTTCGCCCAGAAGTACGGCCTGGCGATCAGGCAGGTGATTGCCGTGCCCGGCGAGACCTTCGCGCTCGACGGCTGGCAGGAGTGGTACGCCGACAAGCTGCGCGGCCGTTGCGTCAACTCCGGCAAGTACGACGGCCTGGACTGTGCGGCTGCAACCGATGCCATCGCCGCCGATCTGGCGGCCAAGGGCCTGGGTGAGAAGAAAGTCCAGTTCCGCCTGCGCGATTGGGGCATTTCGCGGCAGCGCTACTGGGGCTGCCCGATCCCGATCATCCATTGCACGAGCTGTGGCGAGGTGCCGGTTCCCGACACCGACCTGCCGGTGGTCCTGCCCGAAGACGTGACCATCACCGGTGCCGGCTCGCCGCTGAGTGCGATGCCCGAGTTTTTCGCCTGCCACTGCCCGAAATGCGGCCAGCCGGCGCGGCGCGAAACCGACACCATGGACACTTTCGTCGAGTCCTCGTGGTACTTCCTGCGCTATTGCTGCCCGGACAACGATCGGGCGATGGTCGACGAGCGAGTCGCCTACTGGTGCCAAGGCGGCATCGACCAGTACATCGGCGGCATCGAGCACGCCATTCTGCACCTGCTCTACGCGCGCTTCTGGACCAAGCTGATGCGCGACGTCGGCCTGTTCGGCGAGGAGTCACCCGGGGAGAAGCTGCTCGGCGAGCCGTTTGCCCACCTGCTGACCCAGGGCATGGTCGTCGCGCCAACCTTCTACCGCGAGGACGCCAGCGGCAAGAAGCAGTGGATCAACCCCGCCGAGGTCGACGCCGTGCATGACGAGCGCGGTCGTGCCAGCGGCGCCACGCTGCGTGCCGACGGGCTCGCGGTGACCGTCGGGGGCATCGAGAAGATGTCCAAGTCGAAGAACAACGGCGTCGACCCGCAGGCGCTGATCGACCAGTTCGGTGCCGACACGGCGCGCCTGTTCATCATGTTCGCCAGTCCGCCCGACCAGTCGCTGGAGTGGTCGGACGCCGGCGTCGAGGGCGCTTTCCGCTTTCTCAAGCGCCTCTGGCGCATGGTTTTCGAGCATGTGTCGGCGGGCCCCGTTCTGCCGATCGGCGATGCGCAGCGCGGCGAGCTGTCGGTGGAACTGAAGGGCCTGCGTCGCCAGCTGCATCAGACGATCGGCAAGGTCGCCGACGATTATGGCCGCCGCAAGCAGTTCAACACCGCGATCGCGGCGGTGATGGAACTGCTCAACGCCTATAACCGGGTGGCCGGCGAAACGGTCGGGGAATCCGCCGGAGAACCCGCCGTGCTGCGCGCCGTAAGACAGGAAACGCTCGAGGCGGTGGTGCTGATGCTCAACCCGATCGTGCCGCATATCTGCGAAGCGCTGTTCGCGGCGCTGCGGCCAGGTTGCCAGGCCAGCACGCAGGCGTTTCCGGAGCCCGATGCGGCCGCCCTGGTGCAGGACGAAATCGAGCTCATGCTGCAGATCAACGGCAAGCTGCGTGGCAGCCTGCGCGTGCCGGCAGGCGCCGACCGGGCGAGCATCGAAGCCGCTGCGCTGGCCTGCGAAGCGGCGTGCAAACACCTGGCCGGTGCGACGCCGAAAAAGCTGATCGTCGTGCCTGGCCGGCTGGTCAACATCGTCGCCTGAGACCTTGAGGGAGACTCCGATGCGCCTGGCGCTGCTGCCCGTTTCGCGGGCCCCTGCTCATCTCGCCGCCCGCGCCCTCTTGCTGGCGATGCTCAGCCTGCTTGCCGCTTGCGGTTTCCAGTTGCGCGGCTCCTACTCCTTGCCTTACGAGAGCATCTACCTGGCGGTGCCCGAATACTCGGTGGTCGGCGCCGATCTGCGACGCGCCATTCGCGCATCCGATACGACGCGTCTGGCACTTGTCGCGACTGACGCGCAGGCCACTTTCCTGCCCGGCGCCGAGTTTCGCGACCGCATCATCCTTTCGGTCTCCGGCACCGGCCGGATCAGCGAACTGCGTTTGCGCTACCTGTACCCCTATCGGGTGGTCGACGCCAAGGGTCGCAATCTGGTCACGCCAGGGACCATCGAACTGATCCGCGACCTGACCTATGATGATTCCAACGTGCTCGCCAAGCAGCAGGAGGAAGTGCTGCTCTGGCGCGACATGGAAAATGACCTGGTGCACCAGTTGATGCGCCGCCTGGCGGCAGGCAAGCCGGTTCGGGCGGTCGCCCCTGGCATGCCAGCGAAGTCGGGAGAGCTGACCCCGCCGGTCAAGTCAGCGGAGGCAGCCACGCCCGCCAAGCCAGCGGCAGCCAGGTAGCGGCGGCGAGCCCCATGCAGCTCAAGGGCGAACAGCTCGCGGCACAGCTTCAGCGCGAGCTCGCGCCGGTCTATCTGGTCCATGGCGACGAGCCGCTGCTGGTCATCGAAGCGGCCGACGCGATCCGCGCCGCAGCGCGCCAGGCGGGTTTCGACGAACGCCAAGTGCTGGTCGCCGGCACTGCCTTCAACTGGAACGATCTCTACCACGCGGCCGGCAGCATGTCGCTGTTCGCCGGTCGAAAGTTGATCGACCTGCGCCTGCCGACCGGCAAGCCGGGGCGCGATGGCAGCGCCGCGCTCCAGGCCTATTGCGCCCGTCCTTCGCCGGATGCGTTGCTGCTGGTGACCATGACCGGCGCCGACTGGCGCGAGGAGAAGGCCGCCTGGGTGGCTGCCGTGGCTGCCGTCGGGGCGGTCGTCAAACTGATTCCGCCCGGGCTCGGCGAGTTGCCGATGTGGCTCGCCGGCCGTCTCGCCCGACAACAGCAAAGCGCCGATGCGGCCGGCCTGCGCTTCATTGCCGAGCGTGTCGAAGGCAACCTGCTGGCCGCGCATCAGGAAATTCTCAAGCTTGAAGTGCTCTACCCGCCGGGCGCGCTGAACCTCGAGCAGATTCGCGAGGCGGTGCTCAACGTCGCCCGCTATGATCTCGACGGCCTGCGTGAAGCGATGCTGGCGGGTGATGTGCTGCGCCTGACGCGCACCATCGATGGTCTGCAGCAGGAGGGCGAGGCCCCGCCCCTGGTGCTCTGGGCGATGACCGAGGAAGTGCGCGCGCTGGCCCAGATCAACGCCGGCCTCGAGGCCGGTCGGCCCTTGCCCGCGCTGTTGAAAGAGGCCCGCGTCTGGGGCGCTCGCCAGGCGCCGATGAGACAGGCACTGCAACGGGTCAAGGGGGGACGGGCACGGGCGGCATTGGCGCAGGCGGCGCGTATCGACCGGATGATCAAGGGCCTGGCCAGTGGCGACGTCTGGGACGAGTTCCTGCGCCTGGGTCTGAACATCGTCGTCGCCTGACGGGCTTGGCCCGAGAAACGGGCCGCTGGCGGCTTCAGGCGGTGCGATCCCCTTCAAGCTCGTCGGCGGTGTTCTCGCCCGGCGCCAGGTGTTCCCACACGCAATCGTCGCACTCGCCGCGCACATCGTTGAGACTGGGCGAGGGTTTGCTCTGCACCAGACACTCGCCCACGCAACTTTCGCTGACCACAACCAGCCGCATTTCGGTATCGACCTTGCGCTCTCCATCCCAGTAACTGCAGGTGGCGCAGACTTTCACTTCCGTTGGCAAAATCAGTTTTCGTTTCATGATCGACGCTTGCGGTTAAGAGA
>LBIU01000355.1 GCA_000987445.1 Candidatus Accumulibacter adiacens
CTTCCCCTGGCCCTTCTCCCGCAAGGCGAGAAGGGAGGTTCGCGAGTCGCTTGCGCGACTTTCACGGTAATGCGGCACGGACGACCACCCGCGGGAAGCTTCCCGGAAATGCTGCCGCGAGATTCACAGACGCCCAAAGCAAGAAGAAGCGCCATCGCTGTCGACTACCCGCCGGCAGCGTTGCTGCCGGCTCAGCGCCCCAGCGAGCTCACCACCTGTGAAAAGGTGTGTGCGATTTCCTCGGTGGCTGACTCGCCGCCCATCTGACGCTCGATCTCCGCGAGGAAGAAGGCGCCACACAGGACATGGTTGTGGCTTTCGTCGTGCTCAACCACCAGGCAGCTCTGCGTCCCCAGTTCCTTGAGCGTGGCCACGACGTGGCCGACCTTGGCCTCGGCAAGGTCCTTCAGGTGCACCACCTCGGCGTCGTCGTGCTTGTTGATCATCACATTGCCGGCCACCAGTTCGCGCGGGCGAATTCCCATCGCATGCGCAGTCGCCAAAGGCCGGTGCCCCTTGGTGCAGGCCTCGGTAACGATGCCCAGCAACTGCCGCTGCTCGTCGCCGACCAGCAGGTAGTGCACATTGCACAAGGTCATCAGCCGGTTGGCCTCGTCGAGCGCGGCGTCGTGGGCGATCGTGACCGGCGCAAAGCGACGGAAGTCGGCCATCACCGCCAGGGCTGGCGATTGCGCGTCAACCCGCGCGCCCACGGCAGCCGTCGGCAGGTAGCACGGAACACCTCTCCGGAGCTTGGTCCAGGGCAGAGACTTGAAGTGATTGTCTGGCATCACGTGACTCCTCAAAGTGGCTGACGGTAAGAGAATTAAAGCACCTGGCTTTCCCTATTGACAAGCTCAATTCGGCGACCTCTGCCACATCCGGAGCGTAATGGCCTCGACAGCCGCAGCGAGAGGCGTTTCGCGACCGTCAGACGCCGGTCACCATGCCCGCAACAGGGCGCCCGGGAAAGCCAGAATTGCGTACACCGAGTCTTGAATGTAGTATCCATGCCGCACGCCGCATGCTTGCGCTGATCCTGTCAGCCCGTATTTGCGGCGCGGCAATCCCGGTTGCTCCCGATTGTCTCTCCATCGCTCGCCGTTTCCGGCAGTGGCAATGCACCGCCACAGCTGTCTGGCAGGGGTCCTTCACTAACTTCGCAGCTTCCTTTACCGTTTCCAGAATGATTCCCGGCCTACTCAAAAAGATTTTCGGCAGCCGCAACGATCGGCTGATCAAGCAGTACTCGCGGGCTGTCCGCAAGATCAACGCGCTCGAGGAAGCTATCAGCGCGTTGTCCGACGAGGAACTGCGCGGCAAGACGGGCGAATTCAAGGAACGCGTGGCCAAGGGCGAAACGCTGGACGCCCTCCTTCCGGAAGCCTTCGCGGTTGTCCGCGAAGCCGGCAAGCGCGCCCTGGGCATGCGCCACTTCGACGTGCAGTTGATCGGCGGCATGGTCCTGCACGATGGCAAGATCGCCGAAATGCGCACCGGCGAAGGCAAGACGCTGGTCGCCACCCTGCCGGCCTACCTGAATGCCCTGGCTGGCAAGGGCGTACACATCGTGACCGTCAACGACTACCTGGCCAACCGCGACGCGGAATGGATGGGCCGCCTGCATCGCTTCCTGGGTCTCTCGGTCGGCGTCAACCTGTCGCAGATGCAGCACGAAGACAAACAGGCCGCCTACGCTGCGGACATCACTTACGGCACCAACAACGAGTTCGGCTTCGACTATCTGCGCGACAACATGGTCTACACGACCGGCGAACGGGTACAGCGCAAGCTCAGCTTCGCCATCGTCGACGAAGTCGACTCGATCCTGATCGACGAAGCGCGCACCCCGCTGATCATCTCGGGACAAGCCGAAGACCACACCGATCTCTATGTGCGCATGAACAAGGTTGCCCCCTTGCTGACGCGCTGCCTGGAGGAGAATGGTCCGGGCGACTACTGGGTCGACGAAAAAGGCCACCAGATCCTGATGACCGAGGCCGGTCACGAGAACGCCGAACGCGTTCTTGAAGAAGCAGGCCTGCTCCCCTCCAGCGGCAGCCTCTACGACGCCAGCAACATCCTCCTGATCCACCACCTCTATGCCGCCTTGCGCGCCAACAACCTGTTCCTCAGGGACCAGCAGTATGTAGTACAGAACGGCGAAGTGGTGATCGTCGACGAATTCACGGGTCGTCTGATGACCGGTCGCCGCTGGTCCGAGGGCCTGCACCAGGCGGTCGAGGCCAAGGAAGGCGTCAAGATCCAGAACGAGAACCAGACGCTGGCGTCGATCACCTTCCAGAACTACTTCCGGATGTACGGCAAGCTGGCGGGAATGACCGGCACGGCCGACACCGAAGCCTACGAGTTCCAGCAGATCTACGGCCTGGAAACGGTGGTCATCCCGCCGAACAAGCCGATGCGCAGAACCGACAATAACGATCAGGTCTTCCGCACCGCGCAGGAGAAACACGCGGCCATCGTCGCCGACATTCGCAGCTGTCGCGAGCGCGGACAGCCGGTGCTGGTCGGCACAACGTCAATCGAGAATTCGGAGCTGCTCTCCGCTTTGCTCGACCACGAAAAGCTGCCCCATCAGGTGCTCAACGCCAAGCAGCACGCGCGCGAAGCCGATATCGTCATCCAGGCCGGTCG
>LBIU01000356.1 GCA_000987445.1 Candidatus Accumulibacter adiacens
TCTGAGTTCCCTGCCTACCCCATTGCTCGGCCTGATTGCTGCGCTGCTGCTGACCCTCAATTCCCTGTTCTGGGTGCCGATCCTGTTGGTCTTGGCAGTCATCAAACTGCTCCTGCCATTCAGGGCGCTGCGTCAGCACCTCGACCCGATTCTGGTGCGCATTGCCGAGGCGTGGATCGCCGGAAACGGCGGCTGGATGCGCCTCACCCAGGACACCCTTTGGGACGTCGAAGGCGTCGATGGCCTCGACCGCAGCGGCTGGTATCTGGTCAATTGCAACCATCAGTCGTGGGTCGATATCTTCGTGCTGCAGCACTTGCTGACCGGCCGCATTCCACTGCTCAAATTCTTCCTCAAGCGGCAGCTGCTGTGGGTGCCGTTGATGGGGCTCGCGTGGTGGGCGCTTGAGTTTCCGTTCATGCGCCGGCACAGCGAAAAAATGCTCGACAGGCATCCGCAACTGCGTGGCCGGGATCAGGAGGTGACGCGCAGGGCCTGCGAGAAGTTTGCGCTGATTCCGACCAGTGTCATGAATTTCTGCGAAGGGACGCGCTTTACACCGGCCAAGCAGCAGAGCCAGAAGTCGCCCTACCGGCACTTGTTGCGGCCGAAAGCCGGTGGCATCGCGCTGGCCCTGAACGTGATGGGCGAAAAGTTCCGCGCGATTCTCGATGTGACCATTGTCTATCCCGACGGCGCGCCGAATTTCTGGGACTTCCTGTGCGGCCGGATGCGCTGCGTGCGGGTGCGGGTACAGGGTCTGCCGGTGCCCCGGCATCTGGCGACTGGCGATTACACCAATGACCCGGCGGTTCGCGCGGCGTTCCAGCAGTGGCTGCAGCAAATCTGGCGGGAGAAGGACGCGCAGATCGACGCGCTGCTGTTGGAAGGCCGCAGGAACCGCCGCTAACGGTCACGAGACGTGGAGACACCCCATGTCATGGAAGTCATGCCCGTCCCCCTCTTTCCCTGATCCCTCTCCCGCAAGGAGAGAAGGGACGTTCGTGAGTCGCATGCGCGACTTTCACGGTAATGAGCTGGCGCAATCCGCTTGCCTCGGTCATTGGCCATGCCAGGAAAAAATGCGCCAATGTTCGCCGCGTGCGGGTACTTTGTGCCTCGTCCGCGCGGCCATTGATGGCATAATTGTCGGACAGTGCCCCTTTCTCTCATCATGCTGTGTATAAGGCAGGTTTTATGTCCATGTCACTAGGCCGGGTAATTGCCGTTGTCTCGCAAAAAGGCGGTGCCGGAAAGACGACGGTTGCCATGCAGTTGGGCGGCGGTTTTCATGCCCGCGGCGCTTCGGTGTTGCTGGTTGACCTCGATCCCCAGGAGAGCGCTTTTCGCTGGGCAGAGTCCGCCCCCTTGCTGGACTCCGATCTGCACCTCGATGTCCGCAAGATGTCGGGGCTCGAGTTGATCAAGCACATCGGCGAGCTGCAACGCGAAGCCGATTACGTGATCCTCGACACCCCGCCGTCGATTTACCATCCGTCTACGCTGGCAGCGCTGGCGGTGGCGCATCTGGCGCTGATCCCGGCCGTTCCCAGCCCGACCGATCTGTGGTCGACCCTGGCCGTCGAGCGATTGATCCTGACGCGCATGGAACAGAGCCATCGTCTGCACGGGTGCATCGTGCCGAACCGCGTTCAGAACACCGCGCTGGCGACCGATGTGCTTGAACTGTTGCACGAATTTACCTTGCCGATCCTCGATGCTATGCTCTGTCAGCGTAATGCCTACGCGCAAAGTGCGGTGATCGGCGCCTCCGTTTTTCAGCTGGGTTCGGGTGCTGACGCCGCTCAGGAAGAGGTCCGCAAGCTGATTGCAGCCGTTGTTAAACAACTGGGAGAAAATTGATGACGACATCCTCACGTACGAGCAGCAACAAGACCGCTTTGCGGGCCAGCCTCAAGAAAGAAGACGATTCGCTGGCCGATCGGCTGGTGGCTGCCGACGCTCCCATTGAGGCCACGAATCACGGCGGCGCTGCCGAGCCTGATCTGCCCGCCAGTACCGCCGCCACTGCCAGCGCCCCTGCGCGGCGGGCTGAAGCACAACCGGCTGCGGCAGCGAAAGCGCCTGCCGCCAAGAGGGCTGCGACTCCCAGGAAAACGTCCGTGCAGGCGGCGCCGGCAGCCGAGCCTGCCGCGGCGCCGAAGGCCAGGTCGGCGGGCAGGAAAGTCGCCGCGACTGGTGCTCAGTCCACGGCAAAGGCTGCCAAGTCGATGGGAACAACGGTCGAGGCGCTCGAGAAGGTGGCCAAGCAGAAGCGCGACAAGCTGGTCAGCTACTCGGTGAAGTTGTTGAAGAGCGAGGAAGCAGCGATCGATGCCTTGCGCGATGAGCTGTCCAGGGTCGCCGGTTGGGCGGCGACCAAGTCTGATATTCTGCGCGCTGGGGTGCAGGTCTTCGCGGAGCAGAAACTTGAGCAGATGCAGGCCTTGCTTGGCTCGCTGAGCGCACCGGCGGACGGCAAGAAAGCGAAGAAAGGCAAGAAGAGCACGAAGAGCAAGAAGCGCTGAAAACCAGGCGCTGATTTCGAGACAGGCGGTGAGGCTCACCGCCTTTTTTGTGCGTGGTGGCCAAGTTTGTAGGAGTCATGAGTGGGCGGCAGGGGGATCATGGAACGTTTCGTAGTCGGGAAAGAGGAAAAGCGTCGGCGTTGGCTCAACGTCGGCTGGGGCTTGCTGTTCAGCGGCGCGATGGTCATCGCGGTCAGCGTCGGGCGCGAACAGGATCCCGAACGCTATAGCAGCTTCCTGTGGTGGTCGGTGATCTGGATTCTCGGTGCGGCAAACCTTGGCAACTTGTTCTTTCTGGTGCGATATCTGCGCTTGATCGATGATCATTGCATCGAGTTGGTGCCTGGCAAGCTGCGCTTTCTGAGCGCCGGGAAGTGGTCCGAGTTGGAGTTCGAGCAGGTTTCCGCGCTACGCCTGTTCCGGCGCCGCGGGAAGCTGCGGCACATCCAGTTGCTGCTCAAGAACCGTCGAGGGATCCGTCTCGAGGGTTATCAGGATCTGGAAGGTCTGGCCCAAGGTTTGCAGGACGCGCTGCCGGGCAAGCTGATGCCCTGAACCGGCGGCGGGTAGAGCGCGGCTTTGCAACGGTGACGGTCGGGCCGGCAGGTGGCGGCTCTGCAGCGCGGCCGGTGAGTCGCGAGTTGGACAAGCGCCGTCCGCGGCCTGCCGATGAGCCGCTCCGCGTCCGCTTCTCCTGGCAGGCGATCGGATGGGCTGTCGGGAACGCGCGAGTTTCATCCGCAAACAGGCTCGTCTCGACCCTGCCTCGCCGCCAATTGGCAATTCCTCCACACGTTTCGTGCATGCCGGTCGGCGGCGTCCGCCGAGTACGCCCACGCGGCTACTTCGGCAGCTGCTTCGATTTCCGTTCTGCTTGTCGTCTCGGCACCCGTACTGTGCGCTCGGTGCCTGTCTACCAGCAAATCGCTCGCCTCTGCGTTTGATCAAAAAAAGTCGCAATTTCTGGTACTTGCGTTCGAAAACACGCTTGAAACCCGCCCTTCTTTGCCTATTTAGGGCTACAATTTGCCCAGGGTTCAGAAGCGCGGAGAGGTGCTTCACGGGGGGCTAAGCAACTGTCTTCGTGTGCGCCGAAAACCGAGCTGTCTAGCGTTTTTCGTTTTTCTTACCAACCACACCGGAGGACAAATGTTATCCACCAATCCGATTGCAGCCTTGTTCGGCAAGTCGCCTTTCAAGCCAATGCAGCAACATATGCGCATCGTTTGCGAATGCGTGGCTGAGATGCCGGGGCTGTTCAGCGCCGTGATCGAGCAGGACGCAGCACAGCTCGAAGCGCACAAGGACCGCATCTTCGTCAAGGAGGGGGAGGCCGACGCACTCAAGAACGATTTGCGTGACCACCTGCCGAAAAGCATGATGCTGGCCGTTGACCGGCGCGACCTGCTCGAACTGCTGGCGATGCAGGATGCCATCGCCGACACCGCGCAGGATATCGCAGGCCTGCTGGTCGAACGCAAGATGGAAGTTCCCGAAGGCATGGCCGAACCGCTGGTGCGCTTCGTGACCCGTTGCGTAGAGACCTGCGAACAGGCGCACAAAGTCATCGAGGAACTCGATGAACTGCTGGAAATGGGTTTTCGTGGCCGTGAAGTCGACCAGGTCAACGCCATGGTGCTGGAACTCGGCCAGATGGAAAGCGATACCGATGTGATGGGCATGGCGCTGATCAGCGTTCTCTTTGCCCAGGAAGACAGCATCAAGCCGGTGTCGGTGATGTTCTGGTACCAGTTGATCCAGTGGGTTGGCAATCTCGCCGACAACGCCGAGAAGGTCGGCGACCGCCTACGCCTGCTGATCGCCCGCTGAGCACCGGACATCGAGAACGTGGGCTTGGCACGCGCTCAGCCCGAGCTTCCCGATCGACCGTATCCCGTTCGCGTGTTTACTAGCAAACTCTACAGTTAAGGTTCATCACATGGAAATTATTCAGCAGCATCAAACCGTATTATTGATTATGGCCTTTGGTTTCGGCCTCTACATGACCTGGGGGATTGGCGCCAACGACGTGGCCAATGCCATGGGTACCTCGGTCGGCTCCGGCGCGCTGACCGTCAAGCAGGC
>LBIU01000357.1 GCA_000987445.1 Candidatus Accumulibacter adiacens
CCTCTGGGGAAAGCTGCGCCCTGGGGTTTCACCGGACTCAATCACGTCTATGAGCCCCTCCGGGACGGCGAGTTGAGCTACTGGTGCGCGTGGTCTGGGGAAGTGTCGGCGGCAGGCGGCGGTGGCTAACGGTCTTGACAGTCGAAATGCCCCAGATGATGAAAGTCATGACCGTTTCCCGTTTCGCTTGCAGTGGGGATTCCGGCTTGCACGCCGGAATCGTTCGCCGGGCAGGGAGCATGCGCCCTGAATTCCCCGCCTCACCCCGCGAGGGGAGAAGGGAGCCTCGTGAGTCGCTGGCGCGACTTTCACATTAAGGGCCAGCAACGATGAACAAGGGACGCGGTTTTCTCGCCTCGCTGGCGCTCACTCTCGTTCTGGCTCTGGCCAGCCCGGCGGGTGCCGAGAGCGTGCGCCTGGTCTTCGTCGGCGACGTCATGCTCGACGACGGGCCGGGTCGGCTGATCGGCCGTGGCGGCGATCCGCTGGCGGCGTTTGCGTCGCGGTTGCAGGACGCCGACTACCGCATCGCTAACCTCGAATGTCCGATCGCCACACAGGGGCAGGCGCTGGAGAGCAAGATCTACAGCTTTCGCGCCGATCCGCGCGTGGTGCCCCTGCTCAAAGGCCGCTTCGACGCGCTGGCGGTGGCCAACAATCATTCTGGCGATTACGGGCAGGCGGCTTTTCTGGAAACGCTCGAGCATCTGGCCGGCCAGGGAATCGTTGCCTTTGGCGGCGGCCGCAATCTCGAAGAAGCGCACCGGCCGTTGTGGATAGCGCGCGGCGGCCTGCGCATCGCGGTACTGGCGTACAACGAATTCAAGCCGCGTTCCTTCGAAGCCGGGGCCGATTGGCCGGGCATCGCCTGGAGCGAGGACAGCCAGGTCGTCGCCGATATCCGTGCCGCGCGAGAGGCTGGTGCCGACCTGGTGATTCCCTTCATGCACTGGGGATGGGAGCGCGAGGAGCAGCCGAGCGAGCGGCAGCGGCAGTTGGCGCGGACGATGATCGATGCCGGTGCCGATGTCGTCGTCGGCGGCCACCCGCACGTCACTCAGGGCGCCGAGTACTACCGCGGCAGGCTGATCGTCTATAGCCTGGGGAATTTCGTTTTCGATGGCTTCGACACCGCCGCTACGCGCACCGGCTGGCTGCTGCGCCTGACCGTGGACAAGAGCGGGTTGCTCGCCTGGGAGACGCTGGCCGCGCACATGGATGAGGACGGTAGCCCGCAGCCAATGGCTGGCGCCGAGACCCCCTGCGGTCGCGCCGGGGACAGCGTTGTCGGTGAGTGCGTCAACAAACCCTGAAGCGCGTTCCGCCGCCGGTCCTGCTCGCCCCTTATCTGCGCTCGGCTCGCGTGCTCAGTCGGGATCGTCGCGGGCCGTGATCGGTGCCGTGCCGCCAGCGCTCCCGCCATCCGCTTCGCCAATGCTTTCGTCGAGCGCTTCGGCAGCGCCGTCCGGAAGCCACCGCGGCGCTACGGCGCTGGTCCACTCCAGACGCGCCAGCAGGCGGTGGAAGTCGTTGGCCAGCGGTGCCCGCAGCGTCAACACCGCGCCGGTCACCGGGTGTGCCAGGCGTAGCTCGGTGCACGCCAGCAACAGCCGGTTGCAAGCGAAGAGGGTCTGAAAGAGGCGGTTGTGGCGCCCCTTGCCATAAGTTGCGTCGCCAATGATCGGGTGAGCGATGTGCTTGAGGTGTCGGCGCAGCTGATGGCGGCGTCCGCTCAGTGGTTCGAGTTCGACCAGCGCGTAGCGGCTCGAGGGATAGCGGTCGATGCGGTGCGGCAGTTCGATGGTGGCCAGCCTCCGGTAGCGGGTGCAGGCGTCCTGCGCCGGAGCGTCGGCGGCGGCGCGAGCACCTTCGGTGTCGAAGTGGCGACGCAGGGGATGGTCGATCTCGCCGGCCAGCGGCGGATGGCCGCGGACCACCGCCAGGTAGGTCTTGCCCACCTGGCGCGCTTCGAAACACCTACTCAGCGCCCGCCCGACGGCGCTGCTCAGCGCGAAAAGCAGGACTCCGGAGGTTCCCTTGTCGAGACGGTGTACCGCGTAGACGCGCTGGCCGAGCTGATCGCGCAGCATTTGCAGCGCAAAGCGTCGCTCACGGCGGTCGATGGGGCTGCGGTGCACCAACAGCCCCGCCGGCTTGTGGATGGCGACCAGATGCTGGTCCTGATAAATGATCGGCAGTACGGCGCCACCGGCCTCAACCATTGCCGCTCACTGGCCGCTTTTCGCCGGCGTATTCGCTGCTCGACCAGTGGGGAATTTCGCTGCCAGTGACTTTGCTGCCGACGATTTGCGGGTGCCTGCTGGGAATTCGCCATCGACGTAGTACCAACGGCCGGCTTGGTGCACGAAATGGCTGACTTCGTGCAGCCGCTGTGCGCGGCCACCGACGCGGTAACGGGCGACGAATTCGACGATCGCCGACTCCGCTCCGGTGGTCACGTGGCGGCGCACTTGCAGGCCCAGCCACTGCGGCGCCAGGGCGCCATCAGGGTCGATTCGCGTCGGCCGGGTCGATGGGTGCCAGGTGGACAGCAGGTAGGGTTCGATGGCCAGCACGTAGGCGCAGTAGCGCGAGCGCATCAGCGCGGCCGCATCCGGCGCTGCGGCCCCGTCGTGCAGGGGGGCGCAGCATTCGGCGTAGGGAAGTTCGCTGCCACAGGGGCAGGCGCTCTTCAAAGGCTGTTTCATTGCCGACTCCCGAGCGGAGCTTGCGAGGGATCGAAGCGGGGCGGCAGAGGCGGCGAGTGGTGCCTAGGCCTCAGCTGCCGCGCCGCGCCGGGCCGCGAAACAGCGCTGCCGTGGCGGTGCCGCCATCCGCTCGCGGACGTTGCGGCGCACGCGGTGGGTTGTGCGCTGCGCTTGGGTTGGCTCGGGCGGGGGACGAAGT
>LBIU01000358.1 GCA_000987445.1 Candidatus Accumulibacter adiacens
CGTGCCGTTGGGGCCGGAGAGCGACCACAGCAGCCTGTCGTCGGCGGTCAGCGAGTCGAAGACGACCCGTCTGTCGGTGGCCAGCGTAAAACGATGCATGTCGCGCTGCCCGGCCTGCGCGATGCGCCCGGCGACCAGCGCACCCAGAGCCATCGGCTGCGGCACGGCTTCCTCGAGCAGGGCGACGTTGAAACGGTAGCTGGCGCTCCCCGTGCTGCGCGCACGCCCTTCGATCAGCAGCGTATAGCGGCCGTCGACGGCGAGCGTCATCTCGCCGAGGTCATTGTTCATGTGCGTACGATCGACCACGGTGCGCCCGTAGGGATCGAGCAGCCGCCAGTAGATGTCGCCGCTATTCGACAGGCGATCGATGAAGAAGCGCTGCCCGGCGACGACGCTGAAGCCGTAGGCCTCGGTCTTGTTGGCCGGATCGAGCACTCCCTCGACGGTCGTTCCCAGCATCAGCTCCTGCGCCTTGGCGATGTCGATCAGGCGGAAGCTGTAGGCGCCGGTGTTGTCGGCGACGCCGTCGACGCTCAGCGTGTAGTCGCCTGCGGCCAGATCGAGGGCAACCTCGCCGCTCCGCTCGGCGGAATCCGAAACGTTGAAGCCGCGCTCGCCGACCACCGCGCCGCGCGGTCCTGCGAGCGACCAGCGCATGCTGGCGTCGTCGGTCAGCGAATCGAAGACGACGCGCACCGTCTCGGTGAGCGTGAAGCCGTAGCGATCGGTTTCGCCGGCGACGTCGATCGACCCGTCTATCCGGGTGACCGGGATGCTCGGCGTCGCGTCGAGCAGAATGCGCGGCTCGAGCGCCTCGAAGCTCAGGCGCTCGGTACTTTTCCGCGGCTCGGCCGCGGAGCGACTGAAGGCCTTGGCCAGAAAGCCGCCCAGCCACGCCAGCCCGCGGCGATTGCGCCGCGGCTTTCTGGTCGGCGACCCAAGGGTCGCCGACGGTGGAACTTCCGGACGCGCTTTGCTATCCATCTGCAGAACTGCCTTGACGCGATTTTTTCATCCCCTGCGCTTCCCCCGCCATCCACACCCCCACTGGGCGACCGAGAAGAGGCAGCCCCCGTGCCGACCCCCGACTTGCGCATCGGCAGCACAGCTGTCCCGACCGCGAACACAATCACCCACCGCGACCGACCAGCCCTGCAACTATAAGCAATTCCTATACCGGGGAGTCGACGAAATGGTAGGCTCTTGTTTAATCGACGTTCCACGCGAGTCAGCAGACGTCGCCGTGCACCAGATGTAAGAAATTCCGACAGCGTCGCGCGCGCCTGACGCCGGTCAGTCTCCGTGACTGTTGCGCAGCGCCGCTTCGTTCCAGACCGCAAGGGCGACGGAACCGCCGGCGAAGCCCCAGGAGACCGTCGTCAGGGACGCGAGCGAGGCCGGGGTAGGTCCGGTGCCCAGGAGCGGAACGATCTTGCATTGGTTGAAGAAGGCGTCGAATACCCGCCGCGGCACGCCCTTGAAGCCCTGGTAACGGGTTTCCCGGAGAAAGACGCGGAAGCCTTCAAGAGCGCGGCCGCGCAAGAGTACCTGTTGAAATTCGCTCATGTGCTCGTAGTTCCTGACCGTGACCGACACGAAATCGAGGAAACTGCCCGTGCCGGGATTGGCCAGAGTGCCGTCGCCAATGAAGAGCGCGTTGCGCAGGGCCTTGCTGCCGCGCTCGTAGAGCCGCGGCGTGTCATTGCCGAGGAACTCGAGGAGTTGGCGGGTCTCGTAGGCTTCCTCGATCACTTCATGGGTCATCCGCGAGGCCGCCAGTTTCTGCACCCCGAGCACGATCATGAACAGGCCGAGACTGGCCTGCAGGAAATCCCCGCGGTGAAAGGCTTCCTTGATCAGATAGCCACCGGAGACGGCCAGATGAATTCGTTTGACAAGCTGGACCCTGTTCAAGGCGGTATTGACGCCACGGGCGTAGCGCACCCTCTCCAGGTAACGCATCGACTCCCAGGCGCGCCCGGCGGCCCGGGCCTGTCGTGCGGCATGCGAGGCCGCGCCAACCCCACCGGGAAGGAAGGGAAGAGCGAGGGCGACGGCATCGATCACTATCCCGACGGCGTCCAGTACGGCTGACCAGAAGTTGCCCTTTTCCACGTTGTTGCGGAAGGAGGCATAGCCCAGGGCCAGCGAAGCCATGTCCCAGGCGCTCTCCCAGTAGGTGCCCGAGCTGTCCTTGAAGGCCACGGGATTGTTGCGCCCAAAGGCGTAGAGGTTCGGGCCGGCAAGCAGGCCGAGGGGGTCGGGCGTCATGAATTGACCCACCGAGGAATCGTAGAGGCGGGCCGGGGTCTGCAGGAAGCGGGTGAGATTGGCCCACATGCCTGCGTGAAGCGCCTCGGGGATCTTCTTCATGGCCTCGCCGTAGGCGCCGGCCTGGGGGAAGCGCTGCTCCACGTCGCCGTCGCTCTCGGTAAGCAGCAGCGCGGAACCCTGGCTATTGTTGTAGTACTCGAAAACCTTCCCCAGAACCGACAAGCGCAGGGAAAGGCGCTGACTGCCGGCAGGGCCGTTGAGGAACTCCTGCATCGGCTTGCCATCCTTGTCGAGGAGAGCGATCAACTCGTCCCCGGCGTAGACGTAGTGAAACGCCTTTTCGTCCGAGAGCGGATCCGCCGCGGTGCGGGAGGCGTTTTCGAAGTCGGCCAGCTCCGCGTAGGTCCCGCTGAAACGCGCCGTGAAGTCCTCGTCGGCCAACTTGCTCTCGCCCATCTTGCGGTGTCGCGACCAGATCATTTCCCCTTTCGGACCATAGACGAAACGGTCCTCCGCTATCCACTTGCGGCGTGCCCCCCGCAGTTCGTAGGTCTGCGTGCGTAGCGGCTTCGGGCTGAGTCCGTAGGTATGGCTGCGTAGCTGGGCCCAGGCGCCCGGAGTGGAACCGGTACGCACGAGAGTCTCGATTTCGTGGATGCGCTGGCCTCGGGTGTCGTAGAGGAACTTGCGACGGATGGTCTTGGGAACCGTCTCGCCGATGTCGTACCATTCCTTGACCTCCTCTTCGACGGCCTGGCCAGCGCCGTACCGGAAGCGCTGGACGATGGTCTGGCGGCTGTTCGGATCGGCCAGGTCTGGCGTCAGCTCGGTCCATTCCAGCACCTTCCGGTCATCCTTGTCGAAGTAGTATTTCTTTTGCACGCGGGCCGGGGTGTCGCTGTAGATCGAGGCGAGGAGGTTGGCTACGGTCGGAAAAAGGAAGCGCAGGTAGTATCCGAAGTCGCCGAAGGTCTGCACGAAGAGGCCTGCCCGGGTGCCGGTGAAGACGCTGGAGACCAGGCGTCCCGCTTCGTCGTAGCCGTGCTCTTCCAGGTCCAGGAAATTGGCGTTGCGCTTCAGCTGCCCGCCTTCCCGATACTCGTGGCGAATGCGCGTCGGATAGCCCAGTTGGTTGTAGTCGGAGGCGTCGATCAGAGTGACGAAGCTGTCTCTGCCACCCGGCCCGAAGACATGGGCCATGCGCTTGAGACGGCCGTTGTCGTGAAACTCGACGCGGCTTCGAGCCGCGTCCTGCGAGGGACGCCGAATCTCGGTCAGATTACCCAGGTCGTCGTAGTCGATGCGGAAGTCGCCGCTGGGAGAGACCTGGGAGTCGCCGAAGCCGATCGGACGAAGGTTGCTGTTGTACTCGATGGCGGTGTAGCGCTGGCTGCCCGCGTAGGTGGAAGAGACGGAATCGGGAAGGACGGCCTGGCCGTAGTCGAGAGAGACCTCCGAGATCGTCTGCTGGCTACCGACCCCCTGCCGGTCGGTGCGGAAGCTCAGCAGGCGGCCGGAGAAATCATGGCGCAAGCGAAAAGTGAAGGCGTAGTTGTCGGCTGACTGTGCGACGAGTTGGCCAAGAACGTCGAAGCTGTGGTGGTTCTTCCACTCCAGCCCGTTCTCGAAGAAGGTTTCGACCTGTTTCAGGGCGCGGTGGTCGTAGGCGAGGGTCTTGTAGACGTCCGGAGCCATCCAGATGCCATGCACTTCGCCGCGCGCGTTGTAGTAGAACTCTTCCGTCAGGGTCAGCCCACCACCCAGGCCGCTCTGACTCTTCCTGGTGACCCGACCAAGGGCATCGTATTCGTAGGACTCCCTGGCAAGCGCGCTGCCTTTGCCGAGGAGGCGGCCGAGCGCATCGTATTCGTGGCTCACCACCAGATCCCGGCGGCCCGTGCTCGGGGCCGGCGATCCGGGGCCCGGGTTGCCGACGGATGATGCTGAAGGCATGGGCGAGGTCACGGTCAAGATACGATCGAGCGCATCGAAGGTGTAGCGTGTCTCCTCGCCGCCGGCCTCGATCCGCTCGATCCGGTGGAGAGCGTCGTAATGGTGGGTGGTGACGATCAGAGTGGTATGGTTCTCACTCCGTTCGATCCTCGCCTCTTCGTTGTAACGCACGCTCTCGACGAGACGAAGGGCGTGCTCGGCACTGCCTGGATCGAGGATCGAGATCGCGCAGCTGCGGCGGCTGTCGTCATAGACCCACTCCTTCACCAGAATGCCCTCGCCATTGAACTCGCCGGTCTTGCGTCCGAGGTCGTCAAAGCGCGTCACCGAAGAGGGCTGGCGTCCTGCCCGGAGCGACGGCGCGCCCAGGAGCTTGATGGTGTAGGTCTTGCCGTCGATGCGATTGTAGAACTTGCGCACCGTGGTCCCGCCGTCGAAGCGACTGCTCTCGCGGCCGAGGGCATCGAAGCTTGCGCTGCCGAGCACGCCGACGATGCGCCCGTCGTGATAAGCACGTTCGCGGATGAGATTGCCGCGCCCGTCGTAGTCCATGAGGTTGCCCTTGGCGACGCCGTCGAGCGCTTCCTCCACGGCGACGAGGCGACCGCGAAGGTCGAAGTAGCGGCTTCGCGTGACCTGCCCGGCGCGCTCGATCACGGCGTAGAGGGAGTCCCCGGTCAGGGAGAATGCCTGCGCGCGGTCGCGATACTCGATGTCGATGTTCGGCATTGCCGACGTGCGCAGACCGTTGCGACCGGCGGGCCGGCGGGCAACGTCCGGAACCTTTTTGAGGCGCGGTCGCCCGAG
>LBIU01000359.1 GCA_000987445.1 Candidatus Accumulibacter adiacens
AAATATGCCGGGCTCATCGGTGAATACAGCTTCCGATGGCAGCGCATCGGCGACCTTGGAGGCGACCAATTGACCGGGCGAGTCGTCGGTCTGACCGGCTGGGCGCGCCTGGGCACGCCCAATGTCGTCGCTCCCAACCCATCAGGAGGCCAGAAATGAGTACAGCCGCTTTCGGAACGGGAAGAATCGTGAAGTTGGCGGGCCTCCTGGCCCTGTTCTTCGGCCTTTGGTTCGCCCCGGTTCCCGAGGGCTTGACCGTCGAGGCATGGCACCTCTTTGCCGTCTTCGCGTCGGCGATCACCTCGGTGGTACTCAATGTCTTCCCGCTCTTCACCTCGGCGCTGCTCGCCTGTGCCATCGTGGTGCTTACCAACACCCTGACTCCAGCCAAGGCCTACGGCGCCTTTGCCAACGCCATTGTCCTCCTGGTGGTGACCGCGTTCCTGGTCTCGCAAGCGGTGGTCAAGAGCGGGCTCGGCAAGCGGATCAGTCTGTATGTCGTCTCCGTCTTCGGGAAATCGACGCTCGGCCTGGCGTACAGCATCTTCATCACCGACACCCTGATCGCCCCTGGCTTCCCGAGCAATACCGCACGCGGTGGCGTGCTCTTCCCGATCATCCTGTCACTGGCGCAGAACAGCGGTTCGACGCCCGACGACGAGAACAAGCGACGCCTCGGCGGCTACCTGATGTTCTGCGGCATGTCCAGCCTGGCCATCACCTCGGCGCTGTGGTTCACGGCCACCTCGGGCAATCCGGTCGGCGCGTCGCTGGCTGCCGAACAGGGACTGATCGTCGATTTCGGCTCCTGGCTGCTGGCCTCGTCCGTACCGTGCCTGGTGGTCATCGCCCTGTTGCCGATGCTGCTCTACCGTCTCTTCCCCCCCGGCATCACCCGCACCCCGGATGCTCCGGCGCACGCCCGCAAGACGTTGCGCTCGATGGGCCCGATGTCGCGCAACGAATGGATCACGGCGGCGACCTTCGCCGTCATGATCACCGGCTGGATACTCGCCGCGCCGTACCAGCTGAACCTGACCGCCATTGCCATCGCCGGTCTCGCCACCTTAATGGTCACCGGCGTGCTGACCCTCGACGACATGAGCAAGCAGGGCGGCACGCTGGTTACTTTCATCTGGCTGGCGGTGCTTTTTGGCATGAGTGGGCAGCTCAACGAGATGGGCTTCATGGGCTATGTCGGCGAGCGGCTGGCCGTCGGCCTCGAAGGTCTCGCCTGGCCAATCGCCTACGTCGCCTTGCTGGTCATCTATGTGCTGCTGCACTTCGGTTTCGTCAGTCAGAATGCACAGGTCCTCGCACTCCTCGGCGTGTTTCTCGACGTCGGCGTTAAGTCGGGGGTTCCCGTTGCCCTGATGGCCTATGCGCTTCTGTTTGCCAGCAGCTACTTCTCGGTCATCACCCCGCAGGGCGGCAGCCAGAACATCATCTTCGTCGCCAGTGGCTACCTCAAGCAGAGCGAACTCTACCGCCTGGGCCTGGCGACCACCGCTTTCTGCACCTTGGTGTTTCTCACCATCGGCACGCCGTGGATCCTCTGGGTCACCGGTTGACGCGCGAGTCGCGCAAATGACTCACGGCTCTCCCTTCTCCCTCGCGGGGTGAGGCGGGGAATTCAGGGAGCATGCTCCCTGCCCGACGAACGATTCCGGCATGCAAGCCGGAATGCGCACTGCGAGTGGGGGCGGGGAATTCAGGGAGCATGCTCCCTGCCCGACGAACGATTCCGGCGTGCAAGCCGGAATCCCCGATGCAAGAGAAAAGGGGAACGGTCACGACTTCGATGATCTGGGGTGTCTCGACTGTCGTCACCATTAACGGTAGACGATCACCGGCACGTGGGCATGTGACAGCACCTTCTGGGTGACACTGCCGAGGAGCAGCTTCTTGATCTCGCTGCGACCACGCGAGGCGATGAAAATGGCATCGCACTGCTTCTTCTTCGTGGCGTAGATGATTCCCTCGTACGCCGATTCTGGCGTACTGATGACTCCGGAATACTCGACGCCGGCCGCGGCAGCCGCTTTCGCGATCTCATCGAGATAGTGCTCTCCGGTTTCCCGCGCTAGCCGGTCGAGCTTGCGCACCGTGGCCTTGTCGATCAGATCACCATCCCCGAAAACCGAGGGCGCCAACATCACGATCGCGTAGTAGCCGGTGACTCTTGCGCCGAGCGAGTGCGCGAGCTTGACGCCGGCCTTGATGGCCTTGCTCGACACGGCCGAACCGTCCGTGGGGATGAGGATGTTCTTGAACATGTCGCCTTCTCCTAGTGGTTTTCAGACACAGACGCCAGTATGCTCGCTTCACCGACAACGGGGAAAGCGGTCGCCTCAGGGCCAGCGCTCCCGCGTGGCACAAGCCTTGACGAACGCATGACAGCCGTGGCTTGACTGCCCCGGATGGCCGGGTCAGAATCAAGCCCGTACTCGGAACCAGTGATTACGCGGCAGAATGGTGAAAGTCTGTACAGCCGGCTGCCCTCGATGCCGTCGCCCCCTCCTCCTCCGACTTCATCAATCCGCGTCCAGGACGTCAGCGCCCGCTTGATGGCTGTTCGCCTCGGAAATACGCCCGCATGTTGATCGCCGCTGCATTCACCCTCCTGGTCTTCGGCTACAGTCTGATCTCGCGCAAGCTGGAAAGCACGCTGATCACCGCCCCGATCCTGTTCACCGCGGCTGGAGCGTTGATGTTCCTCGTACCCGAAGCGTCCAGGGCACTGTTCATCGACCGTAAGGCGCTGCTGCTGATCGCCGAAGTCGGCCTGGTGATGACCTTGTTCACCGACGCTTCGCACATCAGCCGACGCGCCTTGCAGGACAATCACCGGTTACCGGTGCGTTTGCTCAGTGTCGGCATGCTGCTCACCATTCTGCTCGGTGCGGCGGCGGCGATGGTGTGCTTCGCCAGCCTGTCATGGTGGGAGGCCGGCATCCTGGCGGCGATCCTCGCGCCCACCGACGCCGGCCTGGGGCAGGTCATCGTCAGCAGCTCGCGCGTGCCGGCGCGCATACGGCAGGCGCTGAACGTCGAAGCCGGGCTCAACGACGGGCTGGCGGTCCCCTTCCTGATGCTCTTCATCGCCCTCGCCGCGGCGATCGATGAAGTTGCCGGGGCGCGTGGCGTACTCGCCCGTTTCCTCCTCGAGCAGATTGGCTACGGAACGGCAATCGGGCTGGCGATCGGACTCGCCGGCGGCGTGCTCATGGGACTCGCGCAGCGTCGGCAGTGGATGTCGCCCGAGCTTGGCCAGCTGGGTGTGGTGGCGATGCCGCTGCTGTGCATACTTGCTGCGGAGGAATCAGGCGCGAGCATGTTCATCGCCGCCTTCGTCGCTGGCCTGGCGGCGCAGGTCGGTTTCCCGAAAGTCGGGCGACACAGCGTCGAGTTCACCGAAGGCTGGGGACAGCTGTTCAACTTCTTCGTGTTCTTCCTGTTTGGCTTGCTCTTCGCGCGCAACTGGCATGATTTCACGCCAGCCATCATGCTCTATGCGCTTCTCAGCCTGACGGTGGTGCGCATGCTGCCCGTGGCAGTGGCCGTCAGCGGTATCGGCCTCAGTCGGGGGAGCGTGCTTTTCCTTGGCTGGTTCGGCCCTCGCGGCCTGGCGTCGATCGTCCTCGGCCTGGTGTATCTGGAGCAACAGGCGAGCCTGCCTGGCGAAGAGACCATCCGTCTGGCGGTGATGGCGACCGTGCTGCTCAGCGTCGTCGCGCATGGCCTGAGCGCCAAGCCCGGTATCGAGCGCTACGCCGACGACAGCGCAGCACTGCCAACGGACGCCCCGGAGAACGCGGCGGTCGATGCCCCGTCATCGGGCAAGGACGGGCACAGGGTATAATCCGCCG
>LBIU01000360.1 GCA_000987445.1 Candidatus Accumulibacter adiacens
GGGGTCCGCGTTCTGCCGGCCGCGAAAGTGGTCAAGCAGCTCGCCACCTTGAGCGTTGTCGAGCAGCGCATCCTGCTTGACAGTCTCGGCCAGATCGAGCGACCGGCCGATGTCGTTCTCATCGATACCACGCTGGATCATCCGCTCGGCTTTTCGCCACTCGGTCTGGCAGCCCAGGATACGGTCATCGTCGTCTCGCCGAACGGGGCGTCGATTACCGCCGCCTATGCGCTGATCAAGAAAGTCAGCCTGGGTTACGCACGCAAGCATTTTCGCATTCTGGTGAACAAGGCGCGCACCGCGAGCGATGCGCAGGCGGTCCATGACAACCTCGCCGAGGTGGCACACAGTCGCCAGCTGGCGCGTCTCGAGTATGCCGGTTACGTGCCGCTTGACGAGTCCCTGCGGCAGGCGTCACGGCTCTGCCAGCCGGTCGCCGGGCTGTTTCCCGAGGCGCCGTCAGCGCAGGCTTGCGAAAAGGTGGCCAGCGAACTGCTCAACTGGCCCAGCGGCGACGCCGATGTCCGCGGCCTCGAACATTTCGTGCAACAACTGCTACACTTGAGCCAACGTATCGACCCTGCAGCGATCTACGCCTGATAGCTTGTTCCCGAACGGTCATGACCTCGGTCGAGAGACCCCCGATCATGAAAGTCAAGACCGTTTTCCTTATCCCGACCTTTCTCCCGCACGGGGGGGGAAAGGAGATTCGTGAGTCGCGGACGCGACTTTCACGGTAACTGCATGTATAACGCCGCTGGTCAGATCAACAAGGAACAGCTGGTCCAGCGCTTCGCGCCGATGGTCAAGCGCATCGCCTGCCATCTCATGGCGCGCCTGCCGGCCAGCGTCATGCTCGACGATCTGGTGCAAAACGGAATGCTCGGCCTGCTCGCGGCGATTGGCCGCTTCGAGGCCGCTGCGGGAGCGCCGTTCGAAGCCTACGCGGCGCAGCGGGTCCGTGGCGCGATGCTCGACGGCCTGCGCGATAACGACTGGTTGCCGCGCAGCTTGCGACGCAGCTGTCGTCTCATCGAGGCGGCCATCGCGCAGCTCGAACAGGAAACGGGTCGCGCGCCGACCGAAAAGGAGCTCGCCGGCTCTCTGGGCATGACGTTGGCCGACTACCAGAAAATGCTGCAGGATGCTCGCGGCCACCAGTTGGTCTATCTGGAAGACCTGATCAGCGAGGACGGTGAGGATTTTCTCGAGCGTCATCAGGTGGAAGAGGCGAGCGATCCGGCGCAGCTTTTCGAGGACGAAGGTGCCCGTCAGGCGCTGGTCAGGGCGATCGCTGATCTCCCCGAGCGTGAAAAGCTGATGATGGCACTCTACTATGAGCAGGATCTCAATCTGCGCGAAATCGGGGAAGTGATGGGTGTCACCGAATCACGGGTTTGCCAGCTGCACAGTCAGGCCGTGATGCGCTTGCGCACGCGTCTGGCTGGTGCCGCCGAGGAGCAACGAAAGAAGACCAAGAAGAATGGATAGGACCAGCGTTCTCGGTCTGCTGATCGGCGTGCTGGCGATCGTCGGCGGGCAAATCCTCGAAGGTGGCCATGTCGGCTCCTTGTCGCAGCCGACGGCGCTGCTGATCGTCGTTGGCGGTACCCTGGGCGCGGTCATGTTGCAGAGCCCGTATGCGACCTTCGTGCGTGGCATCCGCATGGCGAAATGGGTTTTTCGCCCGCCGGTTTCGGATCCGCAGCTCCTGATCCAGCAGATTTCGGGCTGGAGCCAGGTGTCGCGGCGTGAGGGCCTGCTGGCACTCGATGCGGTGGTCAACGAGCTGCCCGACGAGTTCACGCGCAAGGGTTTGCAGCTGCTCGTCGATGGCGCCGAACCGGAGCGCCTGCGCGAGGTTCTCGAGGTCGAGATCAACACCTACGACCAGGAAATGAAGCTCTCGGCAAGAATCTGGGAAGCCGCCGGCGGCTACTCGCCGACGATCGGCATCCT
>LBIU01000361.1 GCA_000987445.1 Candidatus Accumulibacter adiacens
GCTTGGCTTGCTGGCCACGGCGCTACTGGTGCTGGTTACCGGCTGGCTGACCCTGCTCGCCGACGATGGCCTGCTGCGGGTGTACGCGCTGGGCGACTGGCCGGCGCCTTTCGGCATCGTGCTGGTCGTCGATCGGCTGGCTGCGGCCATGACCCTGCTCACCGCCGTCCTCGGCTTTCTGGTCTTGCTCTACGCCAGCGCCGGCTTTGACGAGGAGGGCGTTCATTTCCATCCCCTGTTCCAGTTTCAGCTGCTCGGCCTGCTCGGCGCCTTTCTCACCGGCGACCTGTTCAATCTCTTCGTCTTCTTCGAAATCATGCTCCTCGCCTCCTACGTGCTGCTGGCGCATGGCGGCGGCCTGGCCCGCACGCGCGCCGGTATCAGCTATGTGGTGCTCAATCTTGTCGGCTCGGCGCTTTTCCTGATTGCCCTGGGCTTGATCTACGGCACGCTGGGCACGCTGAACCTGGCCGATGTGGCGCGCGCCCTGAGCCTGCCCGGCTACGATCGCGCGCTCGCCAGACTGGCGTTCGCATTGCTGATTACGGTCTTTGCATTGAAGGCCGGGCTGTTGCCGCTATCGTTCTGGCTGCCACATACCTATAGCGCGGCCGGCGCACCCGTCGCTGCGCTCTTCGCGATCATGACCAAGGTCGGCATCGTCGCCATCCTGCGCGTACAGGCCATCGCCCTCGAGCCGGTGATGCCCGAGCTGCTTGACAACTGGTTGACCGTCCTGGCCCTGGCCACCGTCGCCTTCGCCGCGCTCGGCGCGCTGGCTGCCACCCGCCTGCAGGCGCTCGTGGCGTGGCTGGTCCTGCTGTCGGCGGGCACCCTGCTGGTGACTCCCGCGCAGGCCAGCAGCGAAGTCACCGCCGCAGCGCTCTACTACCTGCTGCAGTCGACGCTGGCCGGCGCCGCTTTCTTCCTGCTTGCCGGCCTGATCGCCGAGCAGCGCGGCAAGGCCGCCGACCAGTTCATGGCCGGCCCGCCACTGCGTGCCACCTGGCTGAAGATCGCCTTCCTTCTGGTGGCGACGACAGCCGCCGCCCTGCCACCGTTCTCCGGTTTTGTCGGCAAACTGATGCTCTTGACCAGCACCCGCGATGTCGAAGCAGGAACGGCCATCTGGGTGGTGGTGCTGGTCTCAGGCTTCATCGTCATGGCTGCGCTGGCGCGTGACGGCTGCTATCTGATCTGGAAACACAAGGCGGCGGCGATATCCCTGCCGGGCGAGCCCGTCGGCTGGCAACGTGCAACGGCGATCGTGTTGCTGATCGCTGCCGGACCGCTACTGGCCATCGCTGCCCGCCCCGTGTCCGACTACGCCGCACGCACGGCTGCCCAATTGCATGCACCTGGCGCCTACGTGGCCGGCGTTCTCGGCGCAGGCGCAGCGACCTCCGGCCACGAGGCAAGACCATGATGCGCGCTCTCCTGCCCATGCCGCGCGTGTCGCTGATGGTCTTCGTGCTGTGGGCGGTGATCACCAACGCCGCATCGCTCGGCCTACTCGTGCTCGGCGCCCTACTGGCGATCGTCATCCCCTTGCTGAGCCGCGATTTCTGGCCAGATCCACCGCCCCTCCTTCATCCCTGGCGCGGCCTGCGCTTCTTGGGTCTCTTCGCACTCGACATCGTCACCGCCAACTGGCGGGTTGCGCGCCAGATCGTCGGACCCTTGCACCGGCTGTCACCGGCTTTCGTCGAAGTTCCCCTCGATCTGCGCGACCCGTTCATCGCCACCCTGCTTGGCAGCGTCGTGTCCCTGACTCCGGGAACGGTATCGATCCACGTCGACCAGCAACGCTGGGTGCTGCTCGTACACGCCCTCGATGCGCCCGATCCGCAGGCACTGATAGGCGAAATCAAGGAGCGCTACGAACGCGCGCTGAAGGAGATTTTTGCATGCTGAATGCCGCCATCGAAATCGCTTTCGTCCTGATTGCCGCGGCCCTGGCGCTGAACATCTATCGCCTGCTCGTCGGCCCGGATACCACTGATCGCATCCTGGCTCTCGACACCCTCGGCATCAACAGCATCGCGCTGCTCGTGCTCTACGGCATCAGCAGCAACAGCACCGCCTACTTCGAAGTGGCACTGCTGCTCGCCCTGCTTGGCTTCGTCGGCACCGTCGCGCTGTGCAAGTATCTCCTGCGCGGAGACATCAGCGAATGAGCACTGCCACCGAATTCATCATCTCGGCGCTGATCGTTCTCGGCGCGCTGTTCGTCCTCCTCGGCTCCGTGGGCCTCGCCCGACTGCCGGATTTTTTCATGCGTCTGCATGGCCCAACCAAGGCCACGACGATGGGGGTCGGCGCAACCCTGCTCGCTTCGGCGATCTACTTTTCGGTCCAGGACAGCGAAGGCGTCAGCCTGCACGAGTTGGCGCCCCTGTTCTTCCTGTTCATCACCGCGCCGGTTACGGCACACCTGCTGGCCAAAGCGGCGCTGCACCGCAAATCGAGCGGACGCAGTTCCGGACAGCCTGCACCGGCAAGCGAGCACCCGCCGGGACAGCACTGAACGAAATCCCCGGCGGCGTAGCGAGCGCTCACGGATCCGGCGCTGTCCTGTTCACTGCTTCACTGCGCAACGGGCGGCGACGTGAACGCTCCGTTGCGCGCATTCTCGCTGACCGCCTGCGCAGCGGGATGGGTCAGCCGCCGCTCGGCTGAAATGAGGAAGAAGCGCTCGCGAATCTCCTCCGTTTCCCCCAGCTTGACGACCTTGTAGTGCGCCGTCACCTCCGCCACGCTGGCCGTCGGGGTGACAAACATCCCGGCACCGGCTTCGCCGAAGACCTTCATCAGGGCGCTGTCGTCGAATTCGCCGACGATGCGCACACGCTTCCCCTGCCGTTCCAGCCAGCGCGGCAGGGTACGGTGCAGGGCGCTATCGCGCCCGGGCAGCAGCAGGGGGGCGCCATCCAGGCAATCCGGGAAGCCGCCCGTGAGTCGCGCCGCCAACGCCGGTGCAGCCATGAAAGCCACCCCCGATTCACCGAGCGGATGGCTGTAGCCCTTGATCACCGTGCCCGGTGGCATCGGGCGGTCGGCCAGCACCATGTCGAGGCGGTGGATCGCCAAATCCGCCAACAGGCGTTCTAGCCCATCCTCCTGACAGATCAGGCGCACCGCCGTGGGAAGTCCCAGCACTGGCGCCAGCAGACGATGGGCGATGAATTTCGGCACCACGTCGGCGATGCCGACGCGGAAGGTGATGAAGCGCTCCTCGGCGCCGTTCTTCAGCAGGTCCTCCAGCTCGGCCCCGGTCTGGAAGATCTCCTCGGCGTAGGAGAAGGCCAATCTTCCCGCTTCGGTCAGTTCCAGCCGGCGCCCGACCCGCCGGAACAGCGCCACGCCGAGCCGTTCCTCGAACTGGGAAATTTGCCCGGAGAGCGTCTGCGGCGTCAAATGCAGGCGCTCCGCCGCACGCGTGACGCCGCCCGAGCTGGCGATACTGACGAAGTAATGCAAGTGCTTGTAGTTCAGCATGCGGCTCTCCAATCGTTCGTTTTTTTCGATCCTAACGCACATTCACATCTGTTTGTATCGAAAAATAAACGGATCAATAATAAGCCTGTCGTCCTCCAATCCAGCCCCGGGAACGCCATGAACCTGAAGATTCAAGCTCCAGACTTGCCGCTGACCGACGGGCTGCGCCAGCACCTCAATTTGCGCCTCGCACACGCCCTCAATAGTGGCCGGGACGTCGTCACGCGCATCATCGTGCGCCTTTCCGATGGCCATGGCCTGCGCGGCGGCGAGGAGAAGTGCTGCGCTATCGAAGTACGCCTCAGGGGCGCTCCGGCCCTGAGGGTCGAGGATATCCAGAGCGATCTTTACCTGGCCATCGACCGCGCCGCCGAACGCATCGGGCGTGCACTCGATCGCCATCTGGCGCGGCAACGTGATTTCCCCATGATGGCAAGCACGCGGCAGCCAGCGTCCACCGAGGAAACGCCATGAAGCGCTCGGTCACAGCCATCAGTAGCCGCGATTTCCGCGGCGATCGTCGTGCGGCGACTACCGCGCAAGGCCGCAACAGGCCATTGCATTGATTGAATTGTTCTTGCTGGAGTAGATTTCTATGAGCAACGTAAACCTGGGCTTCCAGATCCCCTTGTCGGTGCAGGAAATTCTCGACGCCTGTCCGAAATACACCGTCGCCAGTACCTGGCAGCAGCTGTACGAGCTGGCGACCTGTGACGCCGTGAATGGCGTCCATGAGGTGGCCTACGAAGTGCCTGGCCGGGGCCGCGTGCTGGAGGCCAATGTGTGCCGGGTCAAGAACGGTATCGCGGCCAATTACGTCGAGCCCTACATGCGCCGCCGAGATCCCGATTGCATGGTCATCGCCGACGATCTGCCGACCGACAAACCGCGCTTCGAGGATCAGTACGGCGAGTCGTTCGAGTCCTTGCGTGCCGAGACCTTCGCCTGGCTGAAAACCCAGGAGCTGGCGGTGTTTCCCTTCATCGCCGGTGTTCCCGGGATGGGCATGGATGCCCTGGTGGTGGCACCCGCCAATGCCGGCTTCTTCGCGCTCGGGCTGGCCTTGCTTCAGGGGATCCTCGACGAAAGCACCTTGTCCCCGAATTTCGACCCGAAGGCGGTGATCTTCGTTGCGCCCCCGTTTCGCCATACCCATTTCAAAGGCAAGCAGATGGTGGTGCACAACCGTCGTCCTGGCCGGCACGAATTGTTCAGTTACAACCTTTATCCCGGCCCAAGTGCCAAGAAGGGCATTTACGGGGTCTTGCTGGCCCTCGGTGAACGCGAGCACTGGTTGACTGCCCATTGCGCGACCGTACAGGTCATCACTCCCTATGCCAACAAGCTGTGCATCATGCACGAAGGCGCCAGCGGTGGTGGCAAGAGCGAAATCCTCGAACAGGTCCACCGCCAGAAGGACGGCGCCCTGCTGCTCGGCACCAACGTACTGTCGGGAGAACGCCGCACCCTGCTGCTGCCTCACAACTGCGAGCTGCGTGCGGTGACCGACGACATGGCCTTGTGCCACCCCTCGCTGGGCAAGAACGACGGGCGTCTGGCCCTGATCGATGCCGAACAGGGCTGGTTCGTTCGCGTCAATCACATCACCCACTACGGGACTGACCCCAACCTCGAGAAGATGACCATCCATCCGACCGAGCCCCTGTTGTTTCTCAACATTGATGCCCACCCGGGCGGCACCGCACTGATCTGGGAGCATGTCGAGGACGAGCCCGGCAAGCCGTGCCCGAACCCGCGCGTGGTTGTCCCGCGCAAGGCGGTGCCCGGCGTCTATCAAGGCGCGGTGAGCGTGGACATCCGCAGCTTCGGCGTGCGTTGCCCCCCGAACACGGTCGACCAGCCGACCTACGGCATCGTCGGTCTCTTCCATCTGCTGCCGCCCGCGCTGGCCTGGCTGTGGCGCTTGGTAGCGCCACGTGGACATGCCAATCCGAGCATCGTGGCCACCGAAGGCATGACTTCGGAAGGCGTCGGTTCCTACTGGCCCTTCGCGACCGGGCGCATGGTCGACCAGGCCAACCTGCTGCTCGATCAGATCGTCGCCACGCCGCGCATGAAGTACATCCTGTGCCCGAATCAACACGTCGGCGCGTGGGAGACTGGTTTCATGCCGCAATGGATCGCTCGCGAGTATCTGGCCCGGCGTGGGGGTGCCCACTTCTCGCACGAGCAGGTCACCCCCTCGCGCTGTCCCTTGCTCGGCTTCGCGATGAAGAGCGTGGTCGTCGAGGGGCAGACGATTCCCGGGATTTTCCTGCGTGTCGAAAGCCAGCCGGAGGTCGGCAAGTCCGCCTATGACGCTGGCGCACTGCAGCTGAGCGCGTTCTTCCACAGCGAACTGCAGCAGTTCCTGGGAGCCGATCTCAACCCCCTGGGCCGCAAGATCATCGAGTGTTGCCTGGGCGGAGGGTCGGTCGAGGACTACGTGGCCCTGCTACCGATTGCGGTGCTGGACGAAGACGACTGACGGTCATCACTCCCATGATTGGGGCGTCTCGGCGGTCATGACCGTTAGCGTTGGCCTCCTCTTCAAACTGCCCATGAAACCCAGCGTGCCACAGCTGCCGGGTTTCATGGGCAGCCACCGTTTCCGCAGCAATCATCGCGCAGAAAATAGCGCACAGCGGCAACAAGGGGCTGCAGAATGATCGGTATCCCTATTTCGCTGATCGAACGCGTCGGCACTTGGTACAAAATGCGCTTGTCGTCGCGACGATACTCGGAGCCTGCCGAACTTTCCAACCCCACGAGATCCGCCAATGAAACTGTTTTCATCCCTCTATCGCCGGGCCA
>LBIU01000362.1 GCA_000987445.1 Candidatus Accumulibacter adiacens
GGGCACTGGGCGCTCGACAGCTGCTCTCGCCAAGCACTCGCCGACGATGCGCTCCCGAGCACGCCACGTGATCGCTGACCCGAATTTGAAAACTCGCCAATAGCGGACTAGGGTTATAGAGGACCTGCTGACACTTCGCTGCGCCCTATCCGGAGCGTGTTATCAGGATTTCCTTTGATCCGGACAAAAGGAGGACACCATGGGATTGCTCGACAAACTGTTCGGCGGCACAAAGGACTACCCGCCGCTCCCGGAAGACAACACCGCCCAAGCCAGACTTGACGAGGTGAAAGGACCGCTCGAGGAATTGGCCCAGCGCGTTTCCGACCCCCTGGAAGTGGTTCCCGCCGAAAGCCAGGCCTTCGTTTTTGTTGGCAAACCTCCCAAGCGCTTTGGTATCGCATGGGTCCATGACGGAAAGGTGAGCGGCCTGAAGGAGATGACGGAAGACCACCAGCTGTCGCAGGTCGAGGTCGGGAAAATGATCAATGAACTGGGCCAGGCCTACGAACATGCCAGCGCTGCGCCGCGCTTTTCAACCGAGGTCGGCGGCAAGAAGGTGGTGGTCATCCCCTCCGACGGGCTCGAGCGGGAGGTTCATCAGATCATCGAACGCGCCATCCATTAAGCCTCGACCGGCTGCGAAGCCGGGCGCAACAGGCTGAGAGCCGCTCACGGCGGCGATGCGGGGTCACCACGGTGGCCCCGCCGCATGTGGCAACGAGGCCTTCCGCCGCGGTTCAGCCACTGGGGCCGATTTGCTGCGCCGCAGCAAATCGGATAGAATCGCCCCCCGGCCCGGATCCGGCAAGACGCATCAGGCGACTGCGCCCTCTTCTTGGCGTGCGCAGGCGCCATCCGCGCAACGCGTCGGCTGCAAACCAGCGCTTTGATCGCGGCGCCCTTCACTCCCGATTCACGGCACCTGCCTGGCCCGGACGGTGCGGGCTTTCTCCACGAATTCCACCGATCGGGAAGGCACTCTCGCGTCCGCGCTTGCCCAGCACGGAACAGCGCCACGACCGGCACCAGCAAGGCCACAGGAAGACAATGAAATCCCTACACCAGGACTGGCTTGCCAACGTCCGCAATGATTTGCTCGCCGGCCTGGTGGTCGCGCTGGCCCTGATTCCCGAAGCGATTGCCTTCTCGATCATCGCTGGCGTAGACCCCAGGGTCGGGCTGTATGCCTCGTTCTGCATCGCCACGGTGATGGCCTTCGCCGGCGGTCGCCCAGGCATGATCTCCGCCGCCACCGGCGCCATGGCCTTGCTGATGGTGACCCTGGTCAAGGACTATGGTCTGCAATACCTGCTGGCGGCGACGATACTCACCGGCGTGCTGCAGATGATCGCCGGCTGGCTCAGGCTCGGCGCGCTGATGCGCTTCGTTTCGCGCTCGGTGATCACCGGCTTCGTCAACGCACTGGCGATCCTGATTTTCATGGCGCAAATGCCCGAACTGATCGGCGTCAGCTGGGTGGTCTATGCGCTGGTCGCGGCAGGCTTGGCGATCATCTACCTCTTCCCCTACCTGAGCAAGGCGGTGCCATCGCCGCTGGTGGCGATCGTCGTGCTGACGGCGCTGGCGCTGGGCCTGGGGCTTGACATCCGCACGGTTGGCGACATGGGCGACTTGCCCGACAGCCTGCCGATCTTCCTGCTGCCGGACGTACCGCTGAATCTCGAGACGCTGCGCATCATCTTCCCGGTGTCGGCGACGCTGGCGGTGGTCGGCCTGCTCGAATCGATGATGACCGCGTCGATCGTCGACGAACTCACCGACACCGCCAGCGACAAGAATCGCGAATGCGTCGGCCAGGGTGCCGCCAATATCGCCTGTGGCTTCCTTGGCGGCATGGCCGGCTGCGCGATGATCGGCCAGTCGGTGATCAACGTGAAGTCGGGCGGGCGCGGTCGCCTCTCCACCCTGGCCGCGGGCATCTT
>LBIU01000038.1 GCA_000987445.1 Candidatus Accumulibacter adiacens
GCATGGGGTGCAAGGGGTCCCGAGTTCGAATCCCGGCGCCCCGACCAAAAGAATCAGATCGTTAGAGAAGACAAGAAACCGGCCTCGCGCCGGTTTTTTGCGTGCGCCGAGGCGCGTCGGTGCGCGCGCTGCCTACGCCTTCCGGCGCCCTTGCCCTGGCACCCCCCGGCAATCAAGAACATGAGTGATGCGCTGCAGCCTTATCTGATGATCCCGGTGGCGGGGACAGCGGTAGCTCGATGCGGAAATGGGCGCCGTGCCCAGGCGTGCTGCGGACATCGATGTTCCCGCGATGCGTCTCAACGATGATCTCCCAGGAAATGGAGAGCCCAAGTCCGGTCCCCTGGCCGACCGCCTTGGTGGTGTAGAAGGGTTCGAAGATCCGCCGCCGCACCGCTTCGCTCATTCCCTTGCCGGTATCAGCAATCTCGATCCAGACGATATCGCCGTCGCGGCCCGTGGACAGGGTGATGGTGCCCTGGACTTCGATCGACTGCGCGGCATTGACGAGAAGATTGAGAAAGACCTGGTTGAGCTGCGCGGGTATGCAGTGAACAAGCGGCAGCTGGCCATAGTTGCGGACCACTTCGGCCTTGTACTTGAGCTCGCTCCAGGCGACGTTGATGGTAGACTCGAGGCCCTCGTTGAGGTCGGCCGGTTGCCACTCGACTTCGTCGACGCGCGAGAAGTTCTTCAGATCGTCGACGATCTTCTTGACGCGAGTCAGGCCCTGCGCAGATTCGTCGATCAGCTCACCGATGTCCTGGCGCAGATAATCGAGGTCGGCCTTGGCGTAGGCTGCCTCGATGCGCTGTCGGCGGATATCGTTCGCCGGCGTGGCGTGGCGCAGATCATCGAAAGCTGCGATCAGCTCAAGCAGTTGGCGCACGTGCCCGCGCAGTGAACCGATATTGGAATTCACGAAGCCGATCGGGTTGTTGATTTCGTGCGCGACGCCGGCGGCAAGTTGGCCCACGGCGGCCATTTTCTCCGACTGCAACAATTGTCCTTTGGCACGCTCCATATGTTTCACGGTGGTCTGCAATTCGTCGGTTCGCGCCGCCACACGTGCTTCGAGTTCCTGATTGAGCCGCGCCAACTGCTGGCTCGACTCCTTCAGTTTCTCGTTGGTCGCGTGCAGCGTCTTGTTGCGTTCGCCAAGGACCGCGTGCAGATCCATCAAGGCGGCGATCAGGGCCGCGCGGGCGTGATCGTCGCGGGCCACGACTCCTGACTCGGCGAAGGCGCTTTCCGGGCTGTGCCCGGCTTCGATCAGGCGCATCTGGCGGGCCATGCGCTGGTCTTCGTCAAGGATGTGGAAGGTCAGCCAGCTGGTCAGATAGCGCAGCAGGCTGGGCCCGACGGCGGCGACCGACTCATCGTCCATCTGCGCGCGAAACGCGCCCAACTGTGCAACAAAGGCCTGATGATCGGCGTGCTGCTTGGCGATATAGTCGGCCAGCAGCCCGCCCGAGCGCATCACCCCTTCCTCCGTGGTGAAGTGCGCGTTGGCGTAAGCGCCCAGACGAGTGAGCAAGGGTTCGAGGCGCGAGCGCGTGACCGCGCCGCCGCCGGTCAGCAAAGGCGCCGCCTCGTTGATCAGCCCGACCAGTCCTTGATGTTGGGAATCGACGATGGCAACGCCCGTCTCGAAGTAGCGGTTCCATTTGAAGGTCATTAGCGCTTCACTTTCTGCGCTCGCTGCGAGCGAGCGCCGTTGTCGGCTGCGTTCAATCGGCCATCGTCGTCTGTTTCACCGGCACCCAGACCCTGAAACGCGTGCCTTCGCCCGCTAGTGAGTCAAGCTCGATGCGACCGTGATGCTTCTGGACAATATTGTACGAGACGGACATCCCGAGCCCCGTGCCCTTGCCCACGGGCTTGGTGGTGAAGAAGGGTTCGAAAAGCCGCTTTTGCGTTTCCGCGCTCATCCCGCGACCATTGTCCTTGACCTCCACCCACACCCACTCGTCCTGATGGCCGGTCGACAGCGTGATCGTGCCCATGCCCCTGCTTTCGTCCAGCGCCTGCACGGCATTGATGATCAGGTTCATGAACACCTGGTTGAGCTGTGCAGCGAGGCACTCGACCGCCGGCAAGACGCCGTAGTGCTTGTCGACAGTGGCCTTGTATTTGACTTCGTTCCATACCACATTGAGCGTCGAGTCCAGGCCGGCATTGAGATCGGCATACTGCCAGTCGGATTCATTGACGTGTGAGAAGTCTTTCAGATCTTCAACGATCTTCTTGATGCGCAGCAGTCCGTCCTCGCTTTCCTTGATCAAGTCGGGCAGGTCCTGCTGCAGGAAATCAATGTCCATGCTCTGCGTCAAGGCGCTGATCTGCCCGCGCAACTCGACATCGCCGATCTGTGCCGCGCCTCCCTGGTAGGTGCCGATCAGCTGCAGCATTTGCTGACAGTATTTCTTGAGCGTCTGCAGATTCGAATTGACAAAGCCAATCGGGTTATTGATTTCATGCGCGATGCCGGCCGCAAGCTGGCCGATGGAGGCCATTTTCTCCGATTGCAGGAGCTGGTTCTGCGCCGCTTCCAACTTGACGATCAATTGTGCCTGCGCGTCCTTCTCCTGCTGCAGGGCGGCGATCGCGTCGTGCAGTTTCTGCTGAGCGAGCGCGGTGTCGGTGTAGTCGAAGACCGTGCCGCAAACCAGCCCGACCTCGCCGCCAGCAATGCGTAGCGGCAGGAAAGTGACATTCTGCCGCATCTCGGCAAGGCCGCCGGTGATCGGCCGATTGTTCGGGAAACGGAACAGATACGGCCGCAGGTCCCACAGGGTGAAGGCGTTGTTACCCAGGACAAACACGCTTTCCAGCTTCTTTTCCAGCCACGGTCGCGGCAATTCGGGAAACATGTCGAACAGGTTCTGACCGAGCATGACGGCGCTCGACTTGCCGCTATGGACGGCCATGAAGGTGTTCCAGAGCGTGACCGTGCCACTGCGATCGACGGCGAATATGCCCACGTCGATGCGCTCGACCAGCGATTCGAGGAGTGCGCAGGTCTCGCCCAACTGAGCGCCCGCGTTCACTCAGAGCTCCTCGATGAAGCGGTCAAGCGCCCGCCGCAGGGCGGCGACCGCGTCGTCCGGCATGAGCATCACCAGATGACTGCGGAAGACGCGCTTCTCGAGCCCGAAGCGCACCTCGACGAGGAGTGCGCAGCGCGCGCTGATCTCGTCCGCCTGCAGGAGCTTGCTGGTCGGCACCTGGTCGGCGAGCAGCG
>LBIU01000363.1 GCA_000987445.1 Candidatus Accumulibacter adiacens
TAGAGCGAGTTCAGGCCGAGCGCGGCGAGGCCGAGCACCGCCACGACCAATACCACGACGAAGCGCGTCTTGATACTCCATTCACCGACCTTCATTGCCATTCTCCCGGGGTAGTTGCCGTCAAAGCGGCTTGTAGGGTGGATCATCGCCAGCAGCTGATTGGGCCATTCCTGCCGCTTGCGAACGCTCGCGCAGGGCGGCGCCCATGTTGTTCGATGTCACGCGCTGCGCAAAGTCGCTGGCAGTCTGCTGAGGCTTGAACAGACATGTCAGCAGCAGCAATGGATTGCATAACTACACTATGCTAACGGCCAGCGGGCAACGAACTTTAGCGCAATCGCCTCTGCCCCTGCGGCGCGGCCAGTGCCGGGTAGCGCCTATCGTCGCCAGAGTCTCCGCAAGAAGGTGTCCCAGCGCAGCGACCGGCGATCGGGAAGCTCGCGAACGATCTCCAGAACATCGTCGCCCTGGTCGCTTTCCAGAATCGCGAAACGCTGCGCCCGTGCCAGGCCGAGCATCGGCCGGTTGTCGGCCAGCACGTGCCCGCGCATGCGCCGCAAGCCGCGCCGTGACGCTTCGCGAATCAGCGCCTTGAGTATCCGGCGTCCGATGCCCTGGCCTTGCCAGGGGTCGCCGATGAGCAAGGAAAAGGCGCAGTCCGGACGCTCATCCTCGTGAACGAAGCGGCCGCCGGCAATCGGAATTTCAATTCCATCCTCGCGCCGCAAGACGACCAGCAGGTACTCCCTGGCCGGATCAATGTCGACCAGTCGGTGCACCGCATCGTCGGAGAATTCGGCGATCGAGACGAAGAAGCGGCGACGCCGGGTATCGGCCGACAGCTTGTTCAGCGACGCCTTGACCTGCGGCGCATCGCTTGGCCGCATTTGGCGCATTTCGAGCCGCGTGCCGTCGAGTGACTGCCAGTTTTCGACGATGTCGTTCACGGCGCCGCCGCTCTCGGGGAGCGGAGAGCGAGACACATGCTCGGCAGTATGCCTGCAATTTGCGCGCGCCGTCGAGCGGCCGAGTCATGGTGCTGAAACATTCGCTCCGTAAGATCAATGGCGTTGCTGCTGAAGCACGAATCCTTACTCAATGGAGAAATCATGATCGGTTCAAAACGCGTTTTTCTGAAGATTTCCGGCGTTGCCGCGGCCATGGCCTTGGGCTTCGGGTCGATCGCTGCGCAAGCCGCCGACCTTACCGGCGCCGGCGCGACCTTCCCCTACGCCGTGTATACGAAGTGGGCGGAAGCCTATCAGGCCGCCACCGGCAAGTCGGTCAATTACCAGGGGATCGGTTCTTCCGGTGGCATCAAGCAGATCAAGGCCAGAACCGTTGATTTCGGTGGCACCGACGCGCCCTTGAGCGCAGCCGATCTGAACGCTGCCGGCCTGGTGCAGTTCCCTTCCGTGATCGGCGCGGTGACCATCGTGCTCAATCTGCCCGGCATCTCTTCCGGGCAACTCAAGCTGGATGGTCCGACGGCTGCCGATATCTTTCGCGGTGCCATCACGAAGTGGAACGATCCTGCCATCATCCGCCTGAATCCGGATCTCAAGCTGCCGCCGACTGCGATCACCATCGTCCACCGCTCGGACGGGTCCGGTACCACCGACGTGATGACCCGCTACCTGGCCAAGCAGTCGGCTGACTTCGTGCGCGATGTCGGTGTCGGCAAGAGTGTCAACTGGCCGGCCAATGAGATCGGTGGCAAGGGCAACCCGGGTGTCGCCGCAAACGTCCAGAAAATTGCCGGCACCATCGGCTACGTCGACTACGCCGATGCCAAGAAGAACGGTTTGGCCTTCGCCGCGCTGAAAAACAAGGCGGGCAATTTCGTGTTGCCCAGCGGCGAGGCCTTCGCGGCGGCCGCCGCCGGCGCCGATTTCAAAGTCACGGGCATGGCACCTGACATGCTCGACCAGACGGCAAAGGAGGCCTGGCCGATCGTCAGCGCAA
>LBIU01000364.1 GCA_000987445.1 Candidatus Accumulibacter adiacens
ACGTCACCTATCTGGCGCCGGCCGCTCAACAATGCCTGAGCGAGCGGCGCGGCGTTCTCCTCAGCGGCCAGGCCGGTGCCCTGGTGGTCGTTGCCTATCCGGTGGAACTCGAAGGACAGGTGCACGGGGCGGTGGTGCTCGACGTCGTCGAGCGGCCGGAAGCGGCCCTGCAACTGGTGCTCCGGCAACTGCACTGGGGAATCGGCTGGATCGAGACGCTGTTCCTGCGCCGCCAGAATGGCGACGACGCGCAGGCCTTGCAGCGGGCGCGAGTCGCTCTCGACGTGCTCGGCCTGGCGGCCGAGCAGGGCCGCCTCGAGCCCCTGGCGATGGCGGTGGTCAACGATCTTGCCAGCCGTTTCGACTGCGACCGGGTATCGCTCGGCGTCGATAAGGGCGGGCGAGCGCGTTTGCTGGCCATGTCGCACTCGGCCTTTTTCGAAAAGAAGAGTCAGTTCGTCACCAGCCTCGAAAACGCCATGGACGAGGCGCTCGATCAGCGGCGCAGCGTCGTCTTTCCGGCCGCCGCGGACAGCAACAGCGGCATTGCCATTGCCCACCGCGATTTCGCCGCGACGCGAGCGGTGTGCTCGGTGGTCCTCAGCAGTCGTGGCGTCGGCGTCGGCGTACTGACTTTCGAGCGCGATGAGGGGACGCCTTTCAGCGCCGACGAAACCAGGACTTTCGAAGCCGTCAGCGCCTTGCTCGGGCCCTTGCTCGAGAGTCGGGTCGATCTGCATCGCTGGTTTGCCGGTCGCCTGGTCGACAAGCTGCGTGGCTGGTGGCTGCATCTCAAGGATCCCCGCCGCCCGGGTTTTCGTGTCGGCCTGGCTGCCGCCCTGCTGTTGGTGCTGAGCATTTTCGTGCTCGACGGCGACTATCGGGTCAGCGCCGAAGCGGTGGTCGAGGGCGAGCTGCAACGCGCGGCGGTGGCTCCCTTCGATGGTTTCCTGCGCGAGGCGCCGGTGCGCGCCGGCTTCGTGGTCAAGAAAGGACAGCTGCTGGCGACGCTCGACGATCGCGATCTGCGCGTCGAGCGCCAGCGCTGGCTATCCGAGCGCGAGCAGCACAAGGCGCGCTACCGCGAGGCGCTGGCCAAGCACGAACGCGCCAATGCCAATGTCGCGCTGGCACAGATGCAGGAAGCCGACTCGCAACTGGCGCTGGTCGACGAGAAGCTGGCACGTGCCAACATCGTCGCCCCCTTTGACGGCATCGTCGTCTCCGGCGATCTCAGCCAGCTGCTCGGTTCGCCGGTCGAACAGGGCAAGCTGCTTTTCGAGTTGGCGCCGCTGGATGCCTATCGGGTGATCCTGAAAGTCGAGGACCGCGACATTCGCGATGTGCGCGTCGGTCAGACCGGCAGCCTGGTGCTCACCGGGCTGACCGGCGAAGCCCTGGCTTTCGAAGTGCGCAATGTCTCGATGGCCGAGGCCGAAGACGGCAAGAACACTTTTCGCGTCGAAGCGCAACTCGAGCGCAGCGATCTCCAGCTGCGCCCCGGCATGGAAGGGGTCGGCAAGATCAGCGTCGGCGAGCAGAGCTATGCCTGGATCTGGACGCATCGGCTGAGCGACTGGTTGCGCATGCAGGCCTGGATCTGGCTGCCTTAGGCGGCTGACAGCCATGGCCGCTCCCTTTCTCAGTGCCTCCTGGTATCGCGTCGCCGAGCTGCGTCCCGAGCTGCGCGCGCATGCGCGCATCCATCGCCAGCGTTTTCGCGGCCAGCCGTGGTACGTGCTGCACGATAGCGCTTCCGGCAAGCTGCATCGCTTCAGTCCGGCAGCCTACCGGGTGATCCAGCTGATGGACGGGCAGCGCACGATCGACGAGATGTGGACCGAGGTCGCCGCCGAGGCCGGCGAAGACGCGCCGACGCAGGACGAGGTGATCCGCCTGCTGGCGCAACTGCACGCCGGTGACCTGCTGCAGGCCAACCTGCCTCCGGATGTCGACGAGCTGGCCGAGCGCGGCAGCAAGCAGAAGCGCCAGAAGCTGCTGCAAAGCTTCATCAACCCGATGTCGATCCGCATTCCCCTTTGGGATCCGGACGCCTTCCTGAA
>LBIU01000365.1 GCA_000987445.1 Candidatus Accumulibacter adiacens
AGCAGGCGGTCGCCTTCGCCAATGAACGACGAACGGTCTGGCGGCTCGACGCCGCGCAGCGTCGGCAGCTCGACGACTGTCAACCACCGGCGCCGGCCGGGTGACCGTGAAAGAGCGCGTGCCGCTGGGGGGGCGGCCGCTTGCGGCAGGCGGCCAGGAGGCTATGGCAGCGCTTCAAGCCACTCGGCGATCTTCGCCGCTGCCGCCTGCCAGTGGGCGTCGAGCATCAGGGTATGGCCGGCGCCCGGAATGACCACCGCGTCGGCCTGCCAGCGGCTGGCGGTGAAGCTCAGCAGATTGGGCTGGAAAACGGCATCGGCTTCGCCGCCGGTGACCAGAACCGGCAGCTTCGGCCGGCGTCCGCCGATGCGCATGGCGAGCAGCGTCAGATCGAGGATCGCGCGTCGGGATTCGGACTGGAACAGCCTTCCGAAGCGGATCAGATCCTCGGTCTTCGTTTCGCGCGAGTAGTAGACGTCGCGGATCGTGCGCAGCGCTTTCTCGCTGTACTCGCCCTGCATGGCGCGTTCCTGTTCGCCGAAGAACGACGGCTGGCTGAAGGCGATGTTCATCGTTGCGCCTAGGATGCCACCGGGCGGCACCGGCGCCATCAGGATCGCGGCCCGCGCCGGCTGCTGTTCGAGAACGCGTTCGACGACGACGCTGCCCATCGAGTGCCCGATCAGTACCAGCGGCTCGGCGATGCCTTGTACGACCTGGGTGACGTCTTCGACGTAGTCGTCGAGCCCGAAGGAGTCGAGCCGCTCGCGACCATCGCTGGCGCCGTGGCCGGCGAGATCGAGCGCCCGGCAATCGAAACCGCGACGGCTGAAGTAGGGCAGAAAGTACGCGTCCCAGCAGCCCGCCGTGGCGTATCCGCCATGCACAAACAGCAGTCGCGGCGCACGCGTCGGGCCGACAGCTGGTCGGTGAAGGGTATGGATTCGTCTGCTTTTCATGGTGGCTCCGACTTTAGCACGGGCCTGCGTTCGAGCCGAGTGATCAAGGGCCGCAAGGCGGTGAGCGCGAGCTCTCCGGCAAGTGCTTGCGGATGGAACGTAGCCGCTCGTTGCGGCGTCCAAGCAGGTGTAATCCGCCGCTGGCAGTGAAGGGGGCCGCCGTGACCCAGGCAGCTCCCGGAGCTTCCCCCTTCCCCTGGGCGAGAGAAGCGCGCATGCGCTGACTGGTCAGGGGTCCGGGCTGTTCGGCGGGGAGAAAGATGATGACCGTTGCCGACCCTGTTGCGCGTGCCTTCATGCGCCATCCCGCCGATATTCCGATCGAGGTCGACAGCGAGCAGACGCCGCAGAGCCGTCTCGCGCGTCGGCTCTGCGATGTGGGCGCCGGTGGTCTGGCGTTCGCGTCCGAACAGGCGCTGGCAGTCGGTTCGATGGTGCGCGTGCGCATCGCCGTCGTGCAGCCGCCGTTCGAAACCTGCGGACGGGTCGTCTGGTGTAAGGGGGGCGAGCGGAATTTCGATGTCGGCGTGCAGTTCGTCAGTGCCGAGGATGCGTTCAGCGTGCGCATGGTCGAGCAGATCTGTCATATCGAGCACTATCGTCAGCAGGTGCGACAGCTCGAAGGTCGCCAGCTTGACGCTGAAGAAGCGGCGCAGGAATGGGTCAGCAGGTATGCCGCCGATTTCGCCAATCCGCAGTAGGCGGCGCAGCGCCGAGCCGGGCGTGCCGCCTTATCGGCCAGGCGCCTGATCGTTGCGAACGCCGTGCCAATGACGCCAGGCAAGCACGATCAAGGTGATTGCCGTGAGCGGCAGGGCGAAGCCGCCCATCACCATCGAGAAGCCACTCTGCGCGGCATGGCCGGCGGCGTTGAGCACCAGGTAGGTGGTGTAGGCCGCGTAGTAGGCGAGGAACAGCGCCCCTTCCCAGCGCGCGATCAAGTGGCCGGTAAAGAAGATGGGCAGGCAGGCGACTGCGACAGCGACCATCACTGGCAGGTCGAAGGCCAGCAGCGACGCGGGCACCCGCAGATCGCCCGGGGCGATGCTGGCGGAGATTCCGAGCACCGCGAGGATGTTGAAGATATTGCTGCCGACGACGTTGCCGACGGCGATGTCGCGCTGGCCGCGCACGGCCGCCATGATCGAGGTCGCGACTTCAGGCAGCGACGTGCCGGCGGCGACGATGGTCAGTCCGACGACCACTTCGCTCATCCCCAATCGCCGGGCCAGGGTGACCGCGGCTTCGACAAGCCAGTTCGAGCCGAGGACCAGTAGCCCCATGCCCGCTGCGACCAGCAGTGCCTGCACCAGCCAGTGAGCATCCCAGGCCCGGTCGTCGACGGTCGGCGTTTCGGGCGCGGGTTCCCTGACCGAAAGGCTCTCGCGGCGGCTTTGGCGGATGAGCAGGACAGTATAGGCGAGCAGCAGGCTGACCAGCAGCAGGCCGTCGCCACGGCCGATGCCGCCGTCGCTGGCCAGCACCCAGAGCAACAGCGAAAGAGCGACCATCATGGGCACTTCCTGGCGGATCAATTGGCGGTGCACCAACAAGGGGGCGATCAGGGCTGACAGGCCGAGAATGAGCAGGACGTTGAAAATGTTGCTGCCGACCACGTTGCCGAGCGCGATGTCGACCTGGCCAGACCACGCGGATTGCAGGGATACCGCGAGTTCGGGCGAACTGGTCCCGAAGGCGACGACGGTCAGCCCGACCACCAGCGGAGAAATGCCGAACGACAGCGCGAGTTTCGAAGCGCCGCGCACCAGCAGCTCGGCGCCGACGATAAGGGCGATGAGACCGGGGATGAACCAGAGCATGTGATGTCTTCCGGACGGTTGAGGGCTGCAGTAGCCGGCCGGCACGCAGTCCGCCGCAGCCAGCGCTGCAGGCTTGGCCAGCAGCTGATCGCTTCCCGAGCAGGCGGCGCGGCGATCATCGCACGCCCGCCATTTCGACTCAAGCGCGCGTGGCCGGGATGCAAGGGCCGGCAAACAGGGCACAATGGCAACTTCTCTCGTCCACGGAAGTTCTTAATGTCGTTCCAGCCGCGAGTTCTTGTCTGCCTGGCGTCCGAGCAGATCATGCAGAACACCCTGCCGGCGCTGCGCTTGCGACCGGCGCGCGTGGTCATCGCCGCCAGCGATGCCGAAGCGGCGTGCCGGGGCGCGATGCAGGTCCGCCGCGTTCTGCTGCAAGCGGGCTGGGCGGACGACGCGGTTCGTATCGTTGGCCACACCCCCGACCACGACCTCGGGCGCATCACCAGCTATGCTCGCGAACTGGCCGCGGCCTTGGGGCGTGAATTTCCCGGCTGGCCGATCGATCTCAATGCCAGTGGTGGTACCAAGGTGATGTCCTTCGGTTTCCTCGGGGCCTTTGCCGGTCTGGGCAATGCCTGGTACTGCGATACCCACCACGATCTGCTCGAGCCGCTGGGCGGCGGCGAGCCGCTGGAGTTGCCGCCGGACATGCTGCGGCTGATCGACCTGTTGCAGATGCAGGGTTACCGCGTCGTTGCCGATCCCACCTGGAGCGCCGATTTCGCCCGCGCGGCCGCTGCGCGTGCTTTTCTGACCGAGCATCTGGCGTGTTCGGCTTCGCAGCTCGGCGGCTTCTTCGGCTACGTCAATCGATTGACCCGCGAAGTCTTGCCAAAGACGCGTCCGGACGGCATGCTCATGCGTCCGTTTCAGGGCGAGATCATTGCCGAGCGGCCGCTCTTCGCCAATCACCACCAGCTTGCCTGGGCCTTCGAACAGGCCGGTATCTGGCAATGGGATGGCGATTGTCACTTCACTTTCGCCAACGAGACCGTGGCTCGCTACGCCGGTGGCGGCTGGCTTGAGGAATGGGTCTGGCTGACGCTCGCTGGCTTGCAGGCGGACGGCCTGATGCCCGACGGTCATTGGGGCACCAATGTGCGCATCGACGCCGAGGGCGCCGTGGAAGGTGCCGGTAACGAACTCGACGCGGCACTGGTATGGCGTAACCAGCTGCTGGTCCTCGAATGCAAGACCGGCGTGCAGATCACTACCGAGGGCGGCAGTCAGGCCATCCTTAACCGCCTCGACAGCCTGCGTCGGCACGTCGGTGGGGCGATGGGCGACACCTGGCTGCTGACTGCCAGGCGACTGCATCCGGGCACCGGTTCGGCGGCGCGCGAACGCGCCCGTGCCTACCGCATCCGCCTGATCGAACCCGAGCAACTGGCGGACCTGCGCAGCGATATCGAGCACTGGATGCACCTCGACGGCGCTTCCCATTGACCGTCGTGGGGCCTGTTGGCGCCGCGCCGGCTGGCCTTTTCGCAGCCGCTGACCGCTGTGCTAGAATCCTGCCCTCGCGGATCCGGCTGCTCGGGCCGCCCGATCTGCGCCACGGCTTTCCCTGCCGCTGGTCGCAGATCCGGCTTTTCCATTTCCTTGCTGGGGTTGCCTTATGCCCGTTGTTACACTGCCTGACGGTTCGCAAAGAGAGTTTGCTCAGCCGCTGACCGTTGCCGAAGTCGCGCAGAGTATCGGCGCCGGTCTGGCGCGCGCTGCGCTTGCCGGCAAGGTCGACGGGCGTCTGGTTGATACGTCGTTCTTGATTGACAGCGACGTGCAGCTGGGCATCGTCACCGAGAAAGAGGCTGCGGGTGTGGAGGTGATTCGGCACTCGGCCGCGCACCTGATGGCCTACGCGGTCAAGGAGCTCTTTCCGGAAGCGCAGGTGACCATCGGTCCGGTGATCGAAAATGGCTTCTACTACGACTTCGCCTATCAGCGCCCATTTACCAACGACGATCTGGCAGCCATCGAAAAGCGCATGGGCGAGCTCGCCAAACGCGATATCCCGGTTGAGCGAGAGGTCTGGGAGCGTGCCGCGGCGGTGGCTTTCTTCCGGTCGATCGGCGAGCGCTACAAGGCCGAGCTGATCGAGGCCATCCCGGAGGGGCAGGAGGTGTCGCTCTATCGCGAGGGCGATTTCGTCGATCTCTGCCGCGGGCCGCATGTGCCGTCCACCGGCAAGCTGAAAGTGTTCAAGCTGATGAAGCTGGCCGGTGCGTATTGGCGCGGCGATCATCGCAACGAACAGCTGCAGCGTATCTACGGGACGGCGTGGGGCAAGAAGGAGGATCAGGAAGCGTATCTGCATATGCTTGAAGAGGCCGAGAAGCGCGACCACCGCAAGCTCGGTCGGCAACTGGACCTCTTTCATCTCCAGGAAGAGTCGCCGGGAATGGTTTTCTGGCATCCCAAGGGGTGGACGATCTGGCAGGAGGTGGAGCAGTACATGCGCCGTCTGCTCGACCGGCATGGCTATTGCGAAGTGAAGACGCCGATGGTCATGGATCGCTCCCTCTGGGAGCGCTCGGGCCATTGGGAGAACTACGCCGAGCACATGTTCACCACCGCCTCCGAAAACCGTGATTACGCAGTCAAGCCGATGAACTGCCCGGGGCATATCCAGATCTTCAATCAGGGCTTGCGCAGCTATCGGGACCTGCCTTTGCGTCTGGCCGAGTTCGGTTCCTGCCATCGCAACGAGCCGTCAGGGGCCTTGCACGGCATCATGCGCGTGCGCGCCTTCGTGCAGGATGACGCGCACATCTTTTGTACGGAAGCGCAGGTGCTGCCGGAGACAGAAGCCTTCATCGATCTTTTGGAGAAGGTGTATGCCGATTTCGGGTTCACCGAAATCATCGTCAAATTGTCGACGCGCCCGGAGAAGCGCATCGGTTCGGATGAACAATGGGACCGGGCCGAAGCCGCCCTGGGCGAAGGGCTGACCGCCAAGGGCCTGAACTACGAAGTGCAGCCGGGGGAGGGTGCGTTCTATGGCCCGAAGATCGAATTCTCGCTCAAGGATTGCCTGGGTCGCGTCTGGCAGTGTGGCACCCTGCAGCTTGATTTCGCCCTGCCCGAGCGCCTCAATGCGCACTATGTCGGCGAGGACAACGATCGCCATGTCCCGGTGATGTTGCATCGGGCAATTCTCGGTTCGCTGGAACGTTTCATCGGCATTCTCGTCGAGCATTATGCTGGCGCCATGCCTTTGTGGCTGTCGCCGACGCAGGCGGTGGTGCTCAACATTTCGGAGAAGCAGAGCGTCTACGCTGAACAGGTGGCGACGACGCTGCGCAATGCCGGCCTGCGGGTCGAGGCAGATTTGCGCAACGAAAAAATTACCTATAAAATACGAGAACATAGCTTGAACAAGCTGCCCTACCAAATCGTCGTTGGCGACAAGGAGATGGCGGCGAATCTGGTGGCCGTGCGCACACGCGGAGGTCGGGATCTCGGACAAATGTCGATCGAGGCTCTGACCGGGCAACTTCTGGATGAAGTGGCCGCGCGAAGTGGTACGGCTTAACTTCTGTCGACACAAGGAGCGGAACCATCGCACTGCAAAAGGCGCAACGCGTTAACCAAGAGATCAATGCACTAGAAATCCGGCTCATCGGTGAAGAGGGCGAGGCATTGGGGGTCATGAGTTCCAGGGAGGCGCTGTCGCTCGCTGAAGAGGCAGGGCTCGATCTGGTCGAGATTGCCCCGATGGCGCGACCGCCGGTTTGCCGGATCGTCGATTTCGGCAAGTTCAAGTACCAGGAGCAGAAGCGCCAGCACGAGCAGCGGCAGAAACAGAAGCAGGTGCAGGTCAAGGAAGTCAAGTTTCGCCCCGGTACCGACGAGAATGACTACCAGATCAAGCTGCGCAACATGACGCGCTTCCTCGAGGAAGAAGACAAGGTCAAGGTCACTTTGCGCTTCCGCGGTCGGGAAATGGCGCATCAGGATATCGGCATGCGCCAGATCGAGCGTATCCGGGCCGACCTGCAGGAAATGGCGGTGGTCGAGCAGATGCCGAAGATGGAAGGGCGGCAGATGGTCATGGTGCTGACCCCGAACAAGAAGAAGCAAGGTTAGAAAATTATTCGCCGCGGCGTCGGCTGTTATCGTCTCGGGCTTCGTCGCGGAAGCAGTTTCTGTTGCCAATCCAGGTAGCAAAAAACAAGTGCGGTCGGGTCGAAAGTGCTCCCGTCGGGAGACACCTGGCAGCATGTTTATAAACGGAGCATGAAATGCCCAAAATGAAGACCAAAAGTGGAGCGAAGAAGCGCTTCACGGTCAGTGCCAGCGGCCGCATCAAGCGCTCGCAGGCGTTCAAGCGTCACATCCTGACCAAGAAGGACACCAAGACCAAGCGCCAGTTGCGCGGGATGACCGAAGTTCATGC
>LBIU01000366.1 GCA_000987445.1 Candidatus Accumulibacter adiacens
GGGTGGTGTTCGAAGTCTATGGTATCGAGTTTGCGCAATCGCTGTCCCTGCTGCTACCGCTGGCCGTCGTCGCCTCGATGACCATCATCTGGGGCTCACTGCGCGCGCTTTTTCAGGACGATCTCAAACGGCGCCTGGCCTATTCCACCGTCAGCCAGGTGTCCTATATCGTCCTCGGCGTCGCCCTCTTCGGGCCGCTGGGAACCATCGGCGGCGTGGTCCACCTGGTGCATCAGGGCCTGATGAAGATCACCTTGTTTTTCTGCGCCGGCAACTATGCCGAGACGCTCGGCATCCACAAGATCAGCGAGATGGATGGCGTCGGCCGGCGCATGCCATGGACCAGCGTCGCCTTCAGCATCGGCGCCTTCGGCATGATCGGCATGCCGCCCCTCGCCGGTTTCGTCAGCAAGTGGTATCTGGGCCTCGGCGCGCTGGAAGCGCAGATGCCCTGGGTCCTGGCGGTGCTGCTGGCGTCGAGCCTGCTCAACGCGGCCTACTTCCTGCCGATTCTGCATCGTGCCTGGTTCCGGCCGCAGACCGCCAACTGGCCGAACGAACACATCCCGATACGCAGTCGGCGCGAGACGGCCGGGCTGCTGCTCGCGCCGCCGCTGCTCACCGCCACCGCCACCGTGCTGGCGGGCGTGTTTGCCAGCAGCCCGATGTCGCCTCTGGACTGGGCCAAGCTGATCGCCGCCCGTGAATACCTGTCCTGGCTGCCATGAGCCTGACCATCGCGCTGCTGCTCGCCCTCCTCCTCCCGCTGCTGCTGGCCAGCATGGTACTACTGCCGGCCAGCCGCCAAGTGGGATTGAGCTTGGCGCCCTGGGCGGCCTTGCCCGGTCTGCTATTGGCCATCGCGGCACCTGAGGCCACGCTGGTGGAACTGCCCTGGCTGCTGCTGGGCAGCCGTTTCGCGATCGATGACACCGGGCGCCTGTTTCTCTTGTTTTCCACCCTGTTGTGGCTGGCGGCCGGCTTCTATGCCCGTGGCTATTTGGCCAGTGACCCGCGTCGTCACGTTTTCACGGCCTTCTTCCTGCTCAGCCTGAGCGGCAATCTGGCAGTATGCCTGGCCCAGGACGTGGCCAGCTTCTATCTCGCCTTTGCGCTGATGACCTTCGCCGCCTATGGCCTGGTGGTCCACGAGCGCCATGCCGAAGCGCAGCGGGCCGGGCGCATCTATCTGATCATGGCCGTGCTGGGGGAAGCCGCGCTGCTCGCCGGCCTGCTCCTGCTGGCCGCCAGCGCACAAACGCATCTCCTCCCGGAGGTTACCCGCTCGGCGGCAACGGATGCACCCCTTCTTGCCTATGCGCTGTTGTTCGTCGGCTTCGGCGTCAAGGCCGGCGTACCCTGCTTGCACATGTGGCTGCCCCTGGCCCACCCGGTGGCGCCAACGCCCGCCAGCGCGGTGCTCTCCGGCGCGATGATCAAGGCCGGGCTGCTCGGCTGGCTGCGGTTCCTGCCGCTCGGCGACGTGGCCGTGCCGGCGCTGGGAGCGCTGATGCTCAGCCTGGGCCTGTTCGCGACCTTCTTCGGCGTGGCGATCGGGCTGCTACAGCGACAGCCGAAGACACTGCTGGCCTACTCCAGCATCAGTCAGATGGGCTTCATGACGCTCGCCGTCGGCGCGGGTCTGCTGCTACCCGAGGCCTGGCCTGCGCTGCTCCCGGCGGTCGGTCTCTATGCCCTGCAGCACAGCCTGGCCAAGGGCGCCTTGTTCCTCGGGCTGGGCGTGGCGCAGCGCTACAGCCGCCAGGGCTGGCTGATCGCCGGGCTCCTCTTGCCCGCTCTGGCCCTGGCCGGCGCGCCGTTCACCAGCGGGGCGCTCGCCAAGAGCGAATTGAAGACCGCCCTCTCTGGTCTGCCCGGCTTCTGGCCCGAACTGCTGGCCTCGGCATTGCCCCTGGCCGCCGTGGGCACCGGTCTGCTGATGTCCCGCTTCCTGCTAATGATCCCGTATGGCAGCCAGCGCGTTGAAGTGGATAGCGGCGAGCGCGGTGATCACCGCGTCAAGCTCTTGCTACCTTGGCTGGCGCTGCTCGCGGCGATGCTCGTGCTGGCCTGGATGCTCGCCGATGCGGGCACCGTGGCGGTTGTCCTCTCCTCGCAGGGGCTGCAGTCGGCTATCTGGCCGGCAGCTCTCGCCGCGTTCGTGGCCTATGCGGTTTGGCGAGCCGGCTGGCGCGGCCCGGCGATCCCGCCGGGAGATGTGCTGGTGTGGCTGGAACAGGCGGCGACCCTGCCCCGGATCCCAGCAGCGCCTCGCCGCCAATCGAAAAACGCGCTCACCACCGCGCTGCTGGCCGTGTCCCGCATCCGCCGCCTGGAGGAAGCCCTGCGTAGCTGGCCTCTGGCCGGGGCCTTGTGGCTTCTTGCGCTTGTCGCCCTGGCGACGGCCTTGCTGGCGACATAGCGTGAATTTCGATCTGCACCGGATTCCCCCTGCTGGTCCAGCCAAGCCTATCAAGCAGTGAACGCTCAGCGAGCTGTAACGAGAGTGTCGCAACGTGCCTCGGACAGGACATGCTTTGTGACGCTGCCAAGTAACAATTCCTCGACCATGCCGGCACCGCGCTTGCCGAGAACGATCAGATCGGCACCTTCTTCTTCCTCTTGCTGCAGGAACACCGTCGCCGCGTCGCCGTGGACGACCTGTGGCTGCCAATTGGCGGGTATCCCGGCTTCGTGTGCGCTCTGCTTCAACCGCAGGAAGGCTTCTTGATGTGCCTTGGCTGCGTAGCGCTTGGTCATGTCGTCATCGACACCGGCAAGGCGCATCTTGCCTTCGAAAGGGACGTCGTAGGCGTGCAGAAGAATCAGCCTCGCACGTGGGGCAATTGCCTGCGCCAGGCGGATGGCCCGCAGCGACCAGGACGAAAAATCCACCGCTACGATGACGCTGCGGTAGGTCTCGCGGGGCACTTGCCGGACGACGAGAATCGGACGCCGGGTGATGCGCAGCAAGCGCTCGGCGGTCGCCCCGAGCAGCCAGTGGCGCATGAAACCGCTGCCGTGTGCGCCGACGATCAGCAAGGCCGCGTCGAGCAAATCGGCTTGCGCGCCGACACTCTCGAGCACCGCCCCTTCGAGCAGGTGCTGGCCGGCGCTGACCGCGAGCGGTCCGCCGATCTCCGCGGCGAGCAGTGACAAGGCCTCGCGCGCCTGCTCGCGTACGCGCCCCTGCGCAGCCTCACCATCATCATCGAACAAGCGGCGCAGTTCGTCGAGCGCACCTCTCTCCAGAACTTGCACCAGTTCAAGCCGGGCCCCGGCCTGTTGGGCGAGCAGCGCTGCGCGCTGCGCAGCATGGCGCGACGACGGCGCGCTCCTTGGTGTCGGTGCCGATACGCGCGCGCACACAAGTATCGGTATTTCTCATGGCAATTCCCCTTCAATCGGCTTCGTGCCTCTGTTGTGTTCCCATGCCGTAGGCGCACGGGTCCGACAGTTAGCGGGACCTGCCATAGGCAAGAAAAACGGGGGGTTTCGAAGCCCCCGTTGCACCTGCTTCATCACGCGGCACCCTCAATACACGTCGTGCTGGGTGTTGTAGACGTTGAACTTGCCGGTCGGCGTGATCAACTCCGGGTCCTTTATCACCGCTTTCAGCTTGCGCGTCTTGTCGTCGACGACGACCAGTGCCGAGTTCTTGTCCTTGGCGCTCCACACCGAGAACCAGACCTCGTCTCCGGCCCGGTTGTACTCGGGCTGTACGATGCGTTTGGCGCCATCGTCGCCAAGCTCGGCCCACTCGCCGATGGGCAGGATTTCAAACCCCTTGTCCAGGTCGCTGATGTCGAAGACGGCAACCGACTGACTGATCTTGGCGTCCGGATTGAGCGGTGTATCGACCCACAGGTTGGTTGATTTCGGATGCGTCTTGAGGAACAGTGAGCCACTGCCCTGCCCGGTCAGCGTTTGCACAACCTTCCAGGCCTGCGCCTTGTGCTTGACCGGGTCGGTACCGATCAGGCTGATGAACTCGTCGCCGAGGTCACTGGTCGCCCATACCGGACCAAACTTGGGATGGACGAAATTGGCACCGCGCCCAGGATGCGGGATCTTGCCGACATCGATCAAGGCCGCCAGCTTGTCTTCCTTGGTATCGACCACGGCGATCTTGTTCGAGGCGTTGGCAGCAACCATGAAGTAACGCCCGGTCGAGTCGAAACCCCCATCATGCAGGAAGCGTGCGGCGTCGATGATCGTCAGCTTCAGATTCTTGAGGTCCGAGTAGTTGACGGCCATGATCTTGCCCGTTTCCTTGGCATTGACGATGAACTCGGGGTTGTAGTGCGAACCGACGATCGACGCCACGCGCGGTTCCGGGTGGTATTCCTGGGTATCGACCGTTGACCCGCGCGTCGATACGATCTTCAGCGGCTTCAGCGTGTCACCGTCCATGATCACGAACTGCGGCGGCCAGTAGGTACCGGCAATCGCGTACCTGTCTTCGTAGCCCTTGTACTTCGAGGTTTCGACCGAGCGAGCTTCGAGACCGACCTTGATCTCGGCGACGTTGGTCGGCTCAGGCATCCACAGGTCGATCAGGTTGATGCGCGCATCGCGACCGATCACGTACAGGTAGCGCCCGGACTTCGACATCCGCGAAATGTGCACCGCGTAGCCGGTCGGCAGGATCTTGACGATCTTCTTGGTCTTGCCGTCGATCAGGGCGATCTTGCCGGCATCGCGCAACGTCACGGAGAAGAGGTTGTCGAGATCGAGGTCGTTCATCTTCTTGGTCGGGCGCTGCTCGGGCGGGAAGTTGACCTTCAGCGAGTCCATCATCTCCTTCATACCCCATTCCGGCGGCACCGGCGGTTCCTGCTGCACGTAGCGGGCCATCATGTCGACTTCGGCGTCGCTCAGTTCCCCGGAAGTGCCCCAGTTGGGCATCCCGCCGGGCGAGCCGTACTGGATGAAGACCTTCAGGTACTCGGTGCCGCTGGCCAGCGTCTTGTCGGTAGTCAGCGGCTTGCCGGTAGCGCCTTTGCGCAGCACGCCATGGCAACCGGCACAACGCTGGAAGTAGATGTTCTTGGCCTTCTCGAATTCCTCCTTGGTCATCGGAGGGGCTTTCGGATTGATGTTCTGATGCATGTCGGCCGTGCCGACCGGCGACGAATCGCCGGCCTGATAGCTCTGTTCGACCTGTGCAATCGGTTTCTTGGCATCCTCCTGTGCGAAGGCATCGCTCAATGCCAAGGGCAAAACGGCGGCAAGCAATATGCCGGCACTACGCAATTTGCGATGGGTCGTCATTTTCTCGGTTCCTCCACCTTGTCCATGCAGCCGGCAAAACGCCAAACTGTGGTGACGGTTTACGCCTCGGCCGGGGAATAGTTGTTGACAACGGTCAACTATTTGCCGATTTTGCTGCCTGAGAGATCGATCTTGCTATGCAGGTGCTCCAATCTGCAACAGCACTGGCTGCCCGGCATGCGTCCTCTGCATACTTCGCCTGCTGGTGGCCTTGTCGACGCATCCGAAGGACGGCCGGCAAGGCTTCCTTCACCCTCGCCAACCACGAGCAAGCGCCATACGGAACCCTGAGCCAATGACTTCTCCCGCCGACCCCTCTAATTCCAGCACACCCGTCGCCGAGAGTGCCGCGCCGAGCGGACCCGCTGCACGAGCGCCAGCAGCGGCCACGCCACAGGAAGTTGTCTGGATACACAGATGGACCCCCAGTTTGCTGTCGCTTCGGGTGACGCGAGACAGTCGATTCCGTTTCACTCCCGGACATTACGCGCGCCTGGGTCTGCCGGCGCCCTCGGAGCCGACGATATTCCGGCCACTATCGATCACCTCCGCGCCTGCCGACGCGCATCTCGAGTTCTTCTGTACCTTGGTGGCAGGCGGCGATTTCTCCCGCCGACTGGACGGCTGCCGAGTTGGCGATCCCGTGGAAGTCGAAAAGACAAGCTATGGCTTCCTGACGCTCGACGCCCTCGCGCCCGGCAGCGATCTCTGGCTGATAGCCAGCGGCTCGGGGCTCGGTCCCTACCTGTCGATGCTTCGCGACGCGGCCGTGTGGGCCGCCTTTGCCCGGATCGTCGTCGTGCACAGCGTCCGTCGTGCTGCGGAGCTCGCCTATGCCGAAGAACTCGAGCGCATGGCGGGGGAGAGCAAGGCTGCCACCGCAGCCGCGCGCCTGCAGTACCTGCCAGTAGTGACTCGCGAGCCCGGCGCAACGCACTTGTCGCAGCGCATTCCCGCCTTGCTGGCGAACGGCAGCCTCGCCACGGCCGCCGGCGTGGACCTCGATCCGGAACATTCGCGGGTCATGGTCTGCGGCAACCCGGAAATGTCTCGCGAGCTGCGTGCTCT
>LBIU01000367.1 GCA_000987445.1 Candidatus Accumulibacter adiacens
GGCAGCAAGTTAGCCACGGGCGCGCGCGTGCGGCGCCTGTCTCGCACGCAAAGCGCGCGGCGGTGGATGACTTGCGTTGTCGCGCGGTCGTGTTTGCGGTTGGTGCATTGTCCACCTCCGTTCGAATTGGAAAGGGCTGTTGTAGCCGAGAGCGCTGTGGCGCCGCTCGGTGTTGTAGTAGCCGATCGATGTACTGGGTCAGATCGTCGATTGCCTGTTGGCGTGTGGCGTAGTTTTGGTCATAAACGCGTTCGACCTTGAGCGTTCCGTTGGCCGACTCAATCGGGGCGTTGTCGTAGCAGTTCGCGCGCCGGCTCATCGACACCGTAATGCCCCGATCTTCCAGCGCATCACGATAGTCGTGCGCGCAGTATTGGCTGCCACGATCGGAGTGGTGCAACAGCCCAGCGGGCGGGTCGCGCAAGCCCGAGCGCCTCTGTCGTGAGGCGGGGTGTCGATGCGATCGCTCATTGCCTAGCCGACCAGGCGGCGGCTGAATAAATCCATTACCAGCGCCATGTACAACCACCCCTCGGCGGTGTCCACGTAGATGATGTCGGCCATCCACTTCTGGTTCGGCGCCACCGGCAGGGCATGCCGGGAATCGGTCGTGTGCACGAAGCGGCGCCGCCGCGCGGCGAGTTCTTCGCGCAGCATCAGCCGGCGCACCCGCTCGTGATTGACCCCGTAACCGGCTTCGCGCAGATCGCGCGGCAGACGCAGCCGGCCGTACTTGCCCCGGTGGTGCGCATCGCTCGCGTGCTGCGCCACCACCAATCGCGCGTCGCTGCGCGCCCGCGCCGAGATGTGGCGGTGCTGCCACGCATAGAAGCCGCTGCGTGACACCTCCAGCAGCGCACACATGCGCGTGACTGGAACCTGCGCACACTCACTGGCGATCCAGGCGTACTTCACTGCGACTCCCTCGCGAAGCAAGCCGCCGCCGGACTCTCGCGATCTTCCCGCCCGGGCAGGCTGGTGACCTTGGCGGCGGCGCTTCGCCGCCTGGTGGCCGGTGCGGGTGCCACGGGCGCTTCCTCCGCGACATTCCCGGCGGCGCCGGCAGACCCGGCCTCCTCCAGGTCGGGCAGGTCCTCGCCGGCCTAGATGCTCAGCCCGAGGCCGTGCAACGCGATGGCCTTGACCAGGCAGCGCTGGATCGAGGTGTTGATGTCGAAAGGCGTCGGCGCCAGGATCGGCCGGTTCTTGTTGTCCAGGACCGGATGAATCTGGCTGAGCATCATGCCCTGCACCGTCACCACCACCTCGACGAAGAAGCCGAGGTCGCTCAGCAGCTAGGGCAGCCCGTCGAAGCGACGGACCTCCCAGCTGGCAACGCGGTCGGCGGGACGCCGCTGCGCGACGGCAAACAGTCTTGTTGCTGCTTTTCAGGGACGAAAGCTGCCGTCCGGACTGGCATCGGCCGGGCTCGGGACGGGTGAATCGGTGCAGGGGTTGCCCATTGTGTAGGCACACTCAGCGGGGCCTAACGCAGCCCGAGGATACGGGTGGTATCCACAGGCCTGTCCCACGATCTATCCACAGGTCCTGGGGATGATCTTTCTTTCCACAGGCTGTACACAGCCCTGTGTGCATCTCTGTGGATAGCGTCCCTGCGCTTCAGGACCTCCAGCCAGCTGGCGATGTAGTTCGCGTGCTGCAGCTGACCGTCGAGACAGCAATGCGCGGCGAGGAAGGCCGCACCCATCTCGGCGATCAGCTCTTCCATCGCGTAGTGGGCGCCCGACGCACATGATGCTCGCTCACACGCCACAGTCTGCGACGGCGCACGCGCAGCAGTCGGCAAGCCGCCAAGACCGACATGGTCGGCGCCAGCATCAGGGCCTCGAATGGCAGGGTGAAGCGACTGCCTTCACGCGCCCAGGGCACGGCGATCTGCGTCACCTTGCTACAACCGGCGCAGGCCACGCGTGGCACCTCGGCATGCAGGTGGGCTGCGTACCGGAAGGAATCCGGATGGCGCCAAGAGCGTGCCAAGCGGTCGTGCAGGGGCTGCGCCGCCGCACCACAGGCGGACAGGCATGAACCGCCGCGCCGGATCGGACCTGTAAGTCGATCCGTTGTCCTCCATGCCGAAATCGAAGCCACTGCAAACCATAGGTACCACGGTACAATGGTACCTATGAAAACCGAAATGACGGTCGTTCACCATGCCGAAATCCAGCGATCCAGCCATGATCCCCGTTGAAAGAATTCAAACCGGCGTACGGCTTGAAAAGCGTCTGGTCAAGGTCCTGAAGGCCTTGGCCGAACAAAAGGACCTGACCCTGGGTGACTTGCTCGAAGGCATCGTCCTGCACGCCTTCGAGGGAAGACCCGCTTTTGGTCCAGACACGCTGGAGCTGATAAGCCAACTCAAGCGAATCTATGGCCTGAAGCTGAATGCCGATACCAGTCACCAACTGACAGATCGCAAGAACGAGTGATGCGCATGCAAGGGACGTCCACGTTCATCGACCACCAAACAGGAAATATCTGCAATGCCCCAACACACCAGCGCCACACATCGCATTCGAATCGCTGCACCAATCGCCCAATGCCATCGCTTCTTCACACCGGCTGGCGAGGAGCTGTGGGTGGATGGCTGGAGTCCCACATATGCGTACCCGCCTACCGGCATCACCGAATCAGGAATGGTCTTTACGACAGGATCGGGAGAAGAAAGCCTGAAGGCGTTTGAAGGCCAAGCGTTCGAGGACATGATCGACAGCTGGAAACAGTCGATCGACCAGCACTTGCCCGCCCTGCTGAGCGCGGAGATTCGCTGATTCATTGATCCCCAGAGCTCACTGCCCCACGAGGCGGCGACAATTCGACGAGCGGGCCAGCCGCTTTCCACCTTTCGCAGATATCCGTCCAGCTGTCGAAATCCGTGCGTATATCGCGCACCCGGTTCCAGCACTTTTTTCATTGCGGGATAGTCATGAGTTTTTATGGGGTCACCGATCTTTGGACCTATGTGTTGGGCGCCTTGGGCATCATCCTCTTGCCTGGCCCAAATTCGCTGTACGTGCTGGCCGTAGCAACCGGGCGTGGCGTGAAGGCCGGCTACAAGGGCGCGGCGGGGGTGTTTCTCGGCGA
>LBIU01000039.1 GCA_000987445.1 Candidatus Accumulibacter adiacens
AGGACGGCTTCGATGCGACCCTCGACGTCGGTCAGGCGCTGCGGATCCAGCTCGACGCGATTGGCGTAGCGGCGCAGGGCGGAGATCGCTTCGCTGAGTTCCGCCTGCGCCGACTGCAAGAGGACGGCGACTTCAGAGAGTGCGGGGTCGTATTCGGAAAGGCCGTCGAGCCGATTGGCGACGCTGGCGACCTGAGCTTCACAGGCTGACTCGCCTTCGGCGAGCACCTGCAGCGAGAACTCGGCGCCCTCGACCAGGCTTGCCGCATGCGCCAGGCGCCTGTGTTCGTCATTGAGTGCCCGCCATTCTTCGCTCGAAAAGCCGAGCGCCGTCAGTTCGCCGAGCTGCCAGCTCAGTTGCTCACGTTCGGCGGCCAGGGCTTCAATGCCGTCGGCAGCCGCGTCGAGGCGGCTCCTGGCTTCGCGCCATTGCCGCCAGGCGGTGGCGACCTCGGCCAGCAGGCCATCGAGGCGGGCGTGCGAATCGAGCAGCGCGCGCTGTGCGTCGCCGCGCAGCAGCGATTGGTGGGCGTGCTGACCGTGGATGTCGACCAGCCCTTCGGCGACCTCGCGGAGCTGTGTCTGGGTGACCGGCGAGCCGTTCAGATAGGCGCGCGAGCGGCCGTTGGCGTCGAGCACGCGGCGCAGCAGCAGACCGTCCTGGCCATCGAGATCGTGCTCACGCACCCAGTCTGCGGCGGTCGCCGAATCGTCGAGATCGAATTCGGCGCCGACCTCGGCGCGCGCGCTGCCGGCGCGGATCAGGCTGGCGTCGGCGCGCTCGCCGAGGGCAAATGCCAGCGCGTCGACAAGAATCGACTTGCCGGCGCCGGTCTCGCCGGTGAGCGTGCCGAAACCGCCCTGGAACTCGAGTTCCAGGCGATCGACCAGCACAAAGTCGCGAATCGTCAGCCGGCGTAGCATGGTGGGGTGGTCGCAGGGATTGCCTAGTGCTCCTTCGGCCGCTCGCTCCAGTGCAGCTTCTGACGGAGCATGGCGAAGTAGCTGTGGCCGGGTGGATGCAGCAGGCAGATCGAGTACTCGGAGCGGCGGATGCGAACGCAATCGCCATTCTCGAGGTCGACCGTCACCTGGCCGTCGAAGTGCACGCGCGCATCGCTGCCATGGACGATGCGGATTTCGATCTCGTTGCGATCGCCGACGAGAATGGGCCGGTTGGTCAGCGCATGCGGGCAAAGCGGAACCAGCGCGATGGCCGAAACCTGAGGATGCAGGATCGGGCCATTGGCCGAGAGCGCGTAGGCCGTCGAACCGGTGGAGGTGGCGACGATCAGGCCGTCTGCGCGCAGGTGATAAATGAATTCGCCGTCCACGGCCAGCCCGAACTCGATCATTCGTCCGATGGCACCCTTGTCGACGACCACGTCGTTGAGGGCCAGATGCGGTTCCCCGAGCGGGCGCTCGTCGCGCAGTACCTCGGCTTCGAGGAGCATGCGCGTTTCGGGAACGAAGCGGCCATCGAGCAGGTCATCCATGGCGGCCAGCATGTCGTCACGGGAGATGTCGGTCATGAAGCCCAGGCGCCCCTGGTTGATCCCGACCAGGGGCACGCGATAACGGGCCAACTGGCGTGCGGCGTTGAGCATGGTGCCGTCGCCGCCGACCACGATCGCCATGTCGGCATGTGCGCCCAGCCAGGCAAAACCGCCGCTGGCCCAGCTGCGCAGTTCCAGTTGCGAGATCACGTTGCGTGCGGTCTCCTCCTCGATCAGCACGGTCATGCCGCGTTCGTGCAGGTATCCGGCCAGCATGCGGACCGATTCGGCAATATCCTGACTGTGGTACTTGCCGATCAGCGCAATGGTCTTGGGCAGGTTCGCGCAGTCGGGCGATTCGTGAGGAAAGACATTGTTCATGGCGCCAATTAGACCACACTTCAGCTTTCTTCCGCGGCGCCCCGCGCGCGGGGATTTTTTGTAGAATCCCACCCATGCTAGACGAACGCGCCAGAAGGCTGCTCAAGACGCTCATTGAACGTTACATCGCGGAAGGACTGCCGGTCGGGTCGCGCGCCTTGTCAAAGTATTCCGGCCTGGACCTGTCGGCGGCGACCGTGCGCAACGTGATGGCCGACCTTGAAGAGAATGGTCTGATCGCCAGCCCGCATACTTCGGCCGGGCGTGTGCCGACCTCGCGTGGCTACCGTTTCTTCGTCGATAGCCTGCTCACGGTCGAGCCGCTTGAGAAAGAAAAAATTGACGTCATCGCGGGGCAACTCCTGCTTTCGCAGCCACGGCAGTTGATCAGCAATGCGTCACGCCTGCTCTCGGGCTTGAGCCACTTTGCGGGTATCGTCATGACGCCCAGGCGGCGGGTGCCGAAGATTCGCCATATCGAATTCGTCAGTCTGTCGGAAACGCGCATCCTGCTGATCCTGGTGACTGCCGACGGTGATGTGCAGAATCGCCTGCTTTTTCCGGGGCGGTCGTACACCCCGTCGGAACTGGTCACGGCGACCAACTACCTGAACCAGCATTTCATCGGCGGCGATTTCGAACACATTCGTTCTCGTGTCCAGGAGGAAGTGCAGCGGCTGCGCGGTGATCTGCAGTCGCTGATGGCCGCCGCGCTCGCGGCCGGCGACGAGGCGATGCAGGGTCCCGACGATCGCTACGTCATTTCTGGCGAGCGCAATCTGCTTGAAGTCGAGGAGTTCTCTTCGAACATGAAGCGGCTGCGCGAGTTGTTCGACCTCTTCGAGCAGCGGACTTCGTTGATGCAGTTGCTCGATCTGTCGCACCGCGCCGACGGCGTGCAGATCTTCATTGGCGGCGAATCGGGCCTGGCACCGCTCGACGAGTGCAGCGTGGTGACCGCGCCCTACGAGGTCGACGGGCAGGTCGTCGGTTCGGTGGGCGTGATCGGTCCCACCCGCATGGCCTACGAGCGCGTCATCCCGATCGTCGACATCACCGCCAAACTGCTCTCTTCCGCGCTCACCTACCAGGCCAATTCCTGATGCCTCGCTATCTGCCCGAGCCGGCCTACCGTCATGGTACGCCGGCAAAAACCGCCGTTCTGCTGATCAATCTCGGAACGCCCGACGAAGCAACGGCGCCAGCCGTGCGGCGCTACCTCAAGGAATTTCTCTCCGACCCGCGGGTCGTCGAGATTCCCCGCCCCGTCTGGTGGCTGATTCTGAACGGCATCATCCTTCGTGTGCGACCGCGGAAGTCGGCCGAAAAGTATGCATCGATCTGGACGGATGACGGCTCGCCGCTGAAAGTGCATGTCGAGCGGCAGGCGAAGCGGTTGCGAGGTTTCCTGGGTCAGGCGGGGCATCAGCTGGTCGTCGATTACGCGATGCGTTATGGCCAGCCGTCGATCGCGGCGACCCTCTCGCGACTCAAGGCCGCCGGCTGTACGCGGATTCTGCTGCTGCCGCTCTATCCGCAGTACGCGGCGAGTACCACGGCCACCGCCATCGATGCCGCCTGCAGCTGGCTGCAAAGCGTTCGCAACCAGCCGGAGCTGCGCACGGTGCGCAGCTTTGCCGACCATCCCGGCTATATCGCGGCGCTGGCAGCCAGTGTTCGCGAGCATTGGGCGAGCAGTGGGCAGCCGGGCGACTCGTATCGGCTGATCATGAGCTTTCATGGCCTGCCGCGCTACACCCTGGACAAAGGCGATCCCTACCACTGCGAGTGTCAGAAGACCGGCCGTTTGCTGGCCGAGGCACTTGCTCTGGACGGGCAGCGCTATCAGGTCTGCTTTCAGTCGCGTTTCGGCCGCGCCGAGTGGCTGCAGCCCTATACCGCGCCGACGCTGAAGGCGCTCGGCAAGCAGGGCGTGCAGCGGGTCGATGTGATCTGCCCGGGTTTTCCTGCCGACTGCCTGGAGACGCTCGAAGAGATCGCCATCGAAGGGCGCGCCGAGTTCCTGCGCGGCGGCGGCAAGGAGTTCCACTACCTGCCGTGCCTCAACGACCGCGACGACTGGATCCGTGCGCTGGCCGACATTGCCGAAACGCAGCTGCGCGGCTGGCCGACGCAGGCAGCCGAGCCGGCTGAGCTGGAGCTCAGCGCCCTGCGGGCCAAGGCATTGGGCGCGCCGTCCTGAGGGGGGCGCCAGCGCGCCGCTAAAGGCGCCGCCGCCGCGGGGCTGAGGTGGCGCAAATGGCGCCTGCCATCGATCAAGTTCTCCTCGGCCGCAGCCGTTAACGACTGATCGGGAACGCTTACCCGGCCAAGGAGATCAGCACATGGAAATCACCAGCGCAAGCCTACAGTTGCAGTCCGCGTCGGTCAGTCTGCAGCGCCACGAGTTGCGTGAGTCGATGACCATCAGCCGTGGGCCGGGACGCTTGCTGGCAGAAGGCGGCCCGGCCGCGCTTCCCGCCGTCAACGAGGTCCAGCTTTCCGACAGCGGCCGGGCAGCGCAGTCGAATGAGGCCAAAGCGATCGAAGAGGGTCTTGAGTCGGTGGAGCGAGACCCGATGCTGCGCCTCATACGGGCGATGGTGGCAATGCTCACCGGCCGTGAGGTGCAGGTCTTCGATGCGCGCGAGCTGACTTCTCCAGCGCCAGCCGGGGCGGCGGCAGAGCCTTCGCGGCCATCGGACAGCGCTCGGGGCGCGTCCGCACGGGCGGCGGGTTTTGCCGCCGAATACCGTCGGCACGAGGCTTACAGTGAAGTCGAGCAGACGAGTTTTCAGGCCGAGGGCGTGGTGCGAACGGCCGCCGGCGAGGAGATCAAGTTCTCGATTTCTCTCGAAATGAGCCGCAGCTATCAACGCCAGTCGGAGGTCAGTATCCAGTTCGGCGAAGCGCGCGCGCGCAAGGACCCGCTGGTGCTCAACTTCGCGGGGACGGCGGCGCAGTTGAGCAGCCAGCGCTTCAGTTTCGATCTCGACGCGGACGGTCGCACGGAGGAGATCAATTTCGTGCGCGGCGGCAGTGGCTTTCTGGCGCTCGATCGCAACGCTGACGGCAAGATCAATAACGGGCTGGAGCTGTTTGGCGCGCTTAGTGGCGATGGCTTTGCGGAACTGGCGGCGCTGGACAGCGATGGCAACGGCTGGATCGACAGCGGCGACGAGGCTTTCGAGAACTTGCGCATCTGGAGCAAGGACGCTGGCGGTAAGGATCAGCTGCTCGGTTTGGCGCAGGCGGGTATCGGCGCGCTGAGCGTGGCCAGTGTCGATACGCCGTTCGCGCTCAAGAACAGTGCCAACGAGCTGCAGGGGCAAATCCGTGCGACCGGCCTGTACCTGCGGGAAGGCGGCGGCGTCGGTACCATGCAGCAGATCGACCTCACGGTCTGAAGTTCGTCAGCCCTCTAGAGCAATTCGAGCGGTGGCGTCAGCCCGAGAGAGGAGGCCGAAAGGTTGCCCTGGACGGCAGTCTGGCCGAGCTTGGCGAGCACCTTGTTGGCCTCGCGCACGCGGCCGAGCAACTTGGTCAGCAGCACCTTGTTGAAGCGCTCGCGCAGTTCATCGGAAGCCAGTTCGAGTGCTCCGCTATTGATTTCAAGGAACAGCGTGCTTTCCAGGGTGACGACCGTGGCGTGGCGCAGAGTGTCGGTGGGGTGCATGAAGGCCATTTCACCGATCACGTCGCTCGAACCCAGTCGGCAGATGACGCGCCCGTTGGTCGATACTTCGACGAAGCCGTCGATGATCACGCCAAACTTGCGGTTGCTGTCGCCTTCACGGATCAGGGTGACCTTTTCCGAGATGTCCTGCCATCTGCTGATGCGCAGCACTTCCCACAGTTCGACATCCTCGAATTCAACGAAGAAGTCGAGCTTGCGCAGCGTTGCGAAGTGTGTCAAATCCTGTTGCGTTTGGTCTTCATCAAGCATCTGGTAGCGCACCGCCGAGAGATCCTTGGCGAACGCGGCGCCATTGCGGTAGCGGCTGTAGAGGTCTTTCTCGAGCGATTTCTTGATGATTGCATCGAGGCCCTGCGGCAGGTTGGGGTTCAGCGCACAGACCGACGGTGAATCCATGTTGACGATCTTGTAGACCAGCGTTGCGGGATTGTTGGCACGAAACGGCAGCCGCCCGGTGAGCAACTGAAAGAGCAGGACGCCCAGCGAATAGAGGTCGGTCTTGTGATTGAGCGGGTAGTTCTTGACCTGCTCGGGAGACATGTAGGCGGGTGAGCCGACGCCCATGACGAAGGTCGAGTCCGTGCCCATGTCCTTGTGCAGGTTCAGCCCCAGGCCGAAGTCGGTGATGCGCGGATTGTCGTCGGCGTCGAGCAGAATGTTGGCCGGCTTGATGTCGCGATGGACGACGCCCTGGCGGAAGGCGTGGTCGAGCGCCAGGCAACACTTGAAAATGATCCCGATGACGCGGTGCATCGGCAGCAGGCGATTGATCGCACAGAAGCGGTCGAGCGCGCCGCCGTCGACGAATTCCATGACCAGGTAGGCGTGATCCTTTTCGACGACGGCGTCGTACACCTTGACGATGTTCGGGTGATCGAGCCGCCGACCGATGGCGTCCTCGGTCTGGAAAATCTTGCGCAAGCGCCGTGACATGGCCGCGCTGTCCTTGCCAAAGCGGATCAGCTTGATGGCGACCTGTCGGTCCGCGTCCGGATCCTGGGCCAGGTAGACGACCGCTGTCGCACCCTTGCCGAGCGTGCGAATGATCTGATATTTACCGATCTTCTCCGTCATGCGAGTACCGAATCCTGTTGCGGGGACTAGAGAGAATTGCGGGAGCTGGCAGCGCAACAAGGTGCCGAATGAGCAATTATGCGCGAATTGCGGCGAGCTTCCACCTTCTGATGCGTAGAAAAAGCCTTGAAATCGAAAAACCCGCCCCAATCTGCCTGCAGTTTTCTGGGAGATCATCATTTATGCAAGCAAACGACACACAGCCTGACGAGAGCAATCCAGCCCCCGAAACGCCGCAGCCCGTTGCAGCGGCTGAGGAAAGTGCGCCTGCCGAAGAGCGTGCGCCGAGCCTTGAAGGCGCCTTGCGCGAAGCCGAGCTGAAAGCCGCCGAGCATCACGACGCCTGGTTGCGCGCCAAAGCGGAAACCGAAAACGTGCGCCGGCGCGCCCAGGAGGATATCGCCAAGGCTGCCAAGTTCGCCATCGAGCGTTTTGCTCGCGAGCTACTGGCGGTCAAGGATAGCCTCGAAATCGCGCTGGCGACAGAGGCGCAGAGCGTCGATAGCGTGCGCGCGGGAACCGAGGTCACCCTCAAGCAGCTCGTCGCCGCTTTCGAGAAATCGGCGTTGAAGGAAGTCAACCCGCTCGGCGAGAAGTTTGATCCCAACCTGCACCAGGCGATCAGCGTCGTCGAATCGGAGCAGGAGCCGAACACCGTGGTCACCGTCCTGCAGAAGGGCTATCTGCTGGCGGACCGCGTGTTGCGTCCGGCAATGGTCGTCGTTGCCAAGGCCAAGGCTTGAAATTTCTGCGATAAGCCCCAGTTTGGGCTTGTCACCGGACATTCAGCCAGTGGGCGGATGTCGTCACAATTTACCGAAATACTGAAAGGATTCTGACATGGGCAAGATCATCGGCATTGATCTGGGCACAACCAACTCCTGCGTTGCCGTCATGGAAAACGGCAAGCCGAAGGTTATCGAAAACTCTGAAGGTGCGCGTACCACGCCGTCGATCGTTGCCTACGCCGAGGATGACGAAATCCTCTGCGGCGCGCCGGCAAAGCGGCAGGCGGTCACCAATCCGAAGAACACCCTGTATGCGATCAAGCGCCTGATCGGCCGTCGCTTCGAAGAGAAGGAAGTGCAGAAGGACATCGCGCTGATGCCTTTCAAGATTCTCAAGGCTGACAATGCCGACGCTTGGGTCGAGGTGCGCGGCAAGAAAATTGCCCCGCCGCAGGTTTCCGCCGAAGTGCTGCGCAAGATGAAAAGGACCGCTGAGGACTACCTCGGCGAGGAAGTGACCGAAGCGGTGATCACCGTGCCGGCCTACTTCAACGACAGCCAGCGTCAGGCGACGAAAGACGCCGGTCGCATCGCGGGTCTTGAAGTCAAGCGGATCATCAACGAGCCGACCGCTGCGGCGCTGGCTTTCGGCATGGACAAGAAGCAGGGCGACAAGAAGATCGCGGTCTATGACCTTGGTGGTGGCACTTTCGACATTTCGATCATCGAAATCGCACAGGTCGAAGGTGAGCACCAGTTCGAGGTCTTGTCCACCAACGGCGACACCTTCCTCGGCGGCGAAGACTTCGACCAGCGCCTCATCGACTACATCATCGACGAGTTCAAGAAGGAGTCGGGGGTCAATCTGAAGGCCGATGTGCTCGCGCTGCAGCGGCTCAAGGATGCGGCCGAGAAAGCCAAGATCGAACTCTCGTCCGGCCAGCAGACCGAAATCAACCTGCCGTATATCACCGCCGACAGTTCCGGGCCCAAGCACCTGACGCTGAAGATTACCCGCGCCAAGTTCGAAGCACTGGTGGACGAGCTCGTCGACCGCAC
>LBIU01000368.1 GCA_000987445.1 Candidatus Accumulibacter adiacens
ATGCGCTCGACCGCATAAACCTCGTCCGTCAACTGCGCCAGCACCGCCGCCTGATAGCCGCAACCGGCGCCAATCTCAAGGGTCTTGCCGAGCAGGCGACCGCCCGCGCACAAGGCCTCGATCATCCGCGCCACCACATAGGGCTGCGAGATCGTTTGCGCGAAACCCAGCGGCAGCGCGGTGTCCTCGTAGGCGCGCGAGGCCAGCGCCTCTTCGACAAAGACATGCCGCGGTACGGCAGCAATCGCCGCCAGCACGTCTTCATCTTCGATTCCCTGCTCACGCAGGCGCTCGATCATCCGCGCCCGCGTGCGCTGCGAAGTCATGCCAAATCCGGAAACGACGCGGTTCATTCTACCAGCCAGCCACGAAGCAGCGATAGTTGGGCGTTGTGGGTCAAATCAACCTGCAGCGGGGTCAGCGAAACATGTTTGTTCTGCACGGCATGGAAATCGGTCCCTTCGCCGGCATCCTGCGCCTCGCCAGCAGCGCCGACCCAGTAAACCGTCTCGTGCCGTGGCGACAGCGTACGCACCACTGGCTCGGCCTTGTGGCGTTTGCCGAGGCGGGTGACGACGGTCTCACGCAATTCCTCATAGGGGACATCGGGAACGTTGACGTTAAGCAGCACCGGCTCACTCAGCGCCTGCCTCTGCAGCATGGCAACCAGCTCGAGGGCCACCCGCGCGGCGGTCACGTAATACTCGCCGGTCTTGCTGCACAGCGAAACCGCCAGCGAGGGAATGCCGAGCAGAAAGCCCTCGGTTGCCGCGGCGACGGTCCCTGAATAGATCGTGTCGTCGCCCATGTTGGCACCAATATTGATTCCCGAAACCACCATGTCCGGCAACTCGTCGAACATGCCGGTGACCGCCAGATGCACGCAGTCGGTGGGCGTACCGTTGACGTAGTAGAAACCGTTGGCGGCGCGCTTCAGCGACAGGGGCCGATCCAGGGTCAAGGAATTGCTCGCGCCGCTACGGTCGCGCTCGGGGGCGACGACGGTGACCTGTGCGACATCCGACAGCACCCGTGCCAGGTGCTCGATCCCGGGTGCGAAATAACCATCATCATTGCAGAGCAGGATCCGCATCATCAATCCACGCACACGAGCGAAGGGACAAAAAAACCGGCAAGCTGCCGGCCAAGTCATAAATCGGCGGGGCAATGGTCGCTCGCCCGGACTGCGCAAGGCAGCACGCGGAGGTTTATGGAACCTGCCCCATGGCCGAAGCCCTATGGCCGAAGCCGGTTCCGGCGACATTCCGCGAGACCCGACCGCCACCATGCCGACGCCAATTATAACCGCCTGCGCCGGGCACGGAAAATACTCTACTGAGTTGCCCCGC
>LBIU01000369.1 GCA_000987445.1 Candidatus Accumulibacter adiacens
GACCCGCTGCGGCCGCGCTGAGTCGGTGCTGAGCGCTGATTCGGCCGGGCAGGCAGGTCGAAGCAGAGAGCTTCAGCCTCCGGGCGGCGCACTGCTCAGGCGAGCCTGTGCTTCGAGATCATGCTGGCGCTGCGTTCGCCGCAGCTCGTAGCTGGCCTGGTTCTTGGTGCACAGCAGGCCATGCGGACTTCCCTGGCGCCGGGTTTCGCAGTCCACGTCGCAGCGATGATTGCGAATCGAGTCCTCGACATGGCTGCGGTAGGTTTGCGCGGCCTTGAAAAGCCAGAGCTGACGGAGGGGGTCGGCCAGAAAGGCGGAGAGCTCGGCGCAATGCTGGCAGCGGCAGGCAATGTGACTCGCGCGGGCGAAATCCGCCGGTGCTGCCAGCGGCTCGGCGATGCGCTTTTCGAGATGTGTCAGGCAGGCGGCCTTGAGACGCCGTGCCGGAGGCCAGTCGGCGGCGGCTTCTTGGTTGAGCTGCAGGGCTGCGGGCAGGAGGGTGGCGTCGACAGCAAAGGTCTGGGGCCAGGCGAGCAGATGGTCGACGGCACGCTCGCCCATCGCCAGCATGCCAAGGCGGCACAGGGCGGCAAGCAGCTTGGCGACCAGTGCCGGGGTGACTGGCTCGGGTCGTGGCCAAGCCTCCGGTTTGGCCGCCAGGGCCGGGTCGCCCGGCAGCGCGGCCAGCAGCGCTGCCGCTGCAGGCTCGAGGAGCACGCCGGCCTCGCGGACCGCGGCGTCGGGCGAAGAGTCGGCGGAACTTTCGGCAGCACAGAGGCGGATGGACACGCGCTCGAGCAGTTCGGCGCAAGCTTCGGCGTGGTAGGCCGTGTTGCCGGCAAGGATCGCTTCCAGTAGTTCGGCGACTTGCCCTGGCGGCAGCAGGCCGCAGGCCTCGGCGATTGCCTCGTTGTCGTCACTCCTGTAGTGGCCGTTGGCGGTGACGCTGGCCAGGAACGAGGCGATGCCCTTGCTGTCGTGCAGCTGGCTCAGGCTGGCGAGCATGCTGGTGATCCGCGTCGGACCATCGCGGTGGGGCCAACGGCGCATGCGCCAGCCCTCGCCACTGGCCATCAGCAGGGTCGCCAGCTGCCGTGCCTCGTTCCAGAGGGCTGAGCCGGTCTCCTCGGCGCCAGCGGCCCAGCGCTGCGCGAGATCTGCCAGGTAGGGCAGCGAGACGTCCAGGCCGCCGCCGACAATTACCTGCAGCCGCCCGGCTTGCGGCCAGAGTACGAAAGCGGCCCGCCGATAGCTACGTTCGAAGCTGGCACCTTCGTTGCCGGTCGCTTCCAGGAAGGTCTGCTCGTCGGGCTCCTCGTCCTGCAGCGCATCCGGTGGGCTGAGCTCATCGTCCTTGAAGCTCAGGCTGGCGAGCGGTGGCCGGCTAGCGTCGGGCGCCTGCCAGTCGGAAAGCGTCAGCGAGCGCTCGAACACTTCGCCGACCTCGAAATTGTCCTCGTCCGCTCCCTGGAAGTGGGCATAACGGCTATATCGTGACGACTGGCTGGGATAGGCGAACTCGGCGCTGCCACTTTCCTCGATGGTCAGCAAGGCCAGATAGAGCTCACAGGCGGCACTCCGGGCCGCGGCGGCAAGCACCGTCGCCATCGCCGCATCGGCATTCTTCAGGCGGGCGAAACCGATCTCGGCGGGCGTGTAGGCATGTTCCAGCGGATAAACCAGTTTGTCGAGCGGATAGCCTGAGGGGTCGGTTTCCGGCGCCGCCGTGTTTACGGCCTTGGCCCAGCGCCTGAGCAGGTCGCCGATGCGCTGCTGCTCCCCATCGTAGGCCGGTGCTTCGGGCGGCAGGCCCGGCCCCTGGCGAACGAGGTTGTAGATCAGGACCAGACGGCAGCCCGATGTGACCGGAAGCACTTCGTGCTGGCAGTCGGCATAGAAGGCGGCGAAGCCCACCTCCGCGCTTTCCTCGCAGGCCAGGTCGAGGCAGACCTCGCGGCCGCGATGGCGGATGAGCAACTCGCCGCCGGTGTAGATAGAGGGCAGGACGATGACCAGGGTGGCGAACATCCCCGGTGTTTTTTCCGTATCCCGATGGCTGAGGAAAAAGCTGCCCGTGTCGTAGACCAGCATCTTGTATAGCTCGGCCGAGACGGGCTCGCTCACTCCCAGGCCGGCAGTGCAGCGGGCAACGA
>LBIU01000370.1 GCA_000987445.1 Candidatus Accumulibacter adiacens
TTGCGGTTGAGAAAAATGCCGACGACGCTGATCGCGAACATGATCGCGCCCAGGATCAAAAAATGGGACAGTGTTAGCAAGGTGCCTCCCTGATTCCTTCTGCTCGGGGCGGCAAAGTCCTGCCGCCCGCTCTTATTCTCAGTCGTGTTTCTTCAGCTCTGCGCCGGTGGCGCGATCATTCCCGCTTCTCGGCGGGCATCTGCAGGACGCGCACGCGGTCGCTGGCCTTGACGAAGACCTGTTGCGCCGGGTTGACCGACTTGTTCTTGCGCTTGCCGCGTTGCGTCAGGGCCACCGCGGCGACAATCCCGACGAGCAGGATGACCGACGCCAGTTCGAAGGGATAGACATACTCGGTGAAGATCAGACGGCCGACCGCTTTGACGTTGCTCACGTCGGCCGCCGCCTGCGGGACGCTGCTTTCGAGCAGGCCGAGGTAGTTGCCGCCGAGAATCAGGGCCATTTCGGCGACCATCAGCAAGGCAATGATCGAGCCCAGCGGCAGGTAGCTCCAGAAGCCTTCACGCAAACGATCGAGGTTGATGTCGAGCATCATCACCACAAAGAGGAAAAGCACCATCACCGAACCGACGTAGATCAGAATCAGTGCGATGGCCAGGAACTCGGCCTGCAAGAGCATCCACACGCCGGCTGCCGAAAAGAAGGTCAGAACCAGGAACAGCGCCGCATGCACCGGATTGCGCGAAGTGATGACGCGCAGGGCGGCAAACACCAGGATCGCCGAGAAGAAGTAGAAAACGAAGGTCTTGAATTCCATCGCGTGGGCCTGTTAGCGGTACTTCGAATCGAGTTCGCGATCAGCAGCGATTTGCTCTTCGTAGCGGTCACCATTGGCCAGCAACATGGCCTTGGTGTAGTAAAGGTCGCCGCGCACTTCACCGTGGTACTCGTAGATCCGCGTCTCGACGATGGCGTCAACCGGGCAGGCCTCTTCGCAGAAGCCACAGAAAATGCACTTGGTCAGATCGATGTCGTAGCGCGTCGTGCGCCGCGAATCGTCCTCGCGCTGATCGGACTCGATGATGATCGCCATCGCCGGGCAAACCGCTTCGCACAACTTGCAGGCGATACAGCGTTCCTCGCCATTGGGATAGCGGCGCAGCGCATGCAGACCGCGGAAGCGGAAGCTCTGCGGCGTCTTTTCTTCCGGGTACTGAACGGTGATCTTGCGGGCAAACATGTAGCGCCCGGTCACCGACATCCCCTTGAACAACTCCCTGAGCAGGAGGCTGTTGAAAATTTCCTTCATCGAACCCATGACTAGCCTCTCACTTCCAGATGTTCAACGGCGACATCATCCAGCAGCCGACCACGACCAGCCAGATCAGGCACAGCGGAATGAAGACCTTCCACCCCAGGCGCATGATCTGATCATAGCGATAGCGGGGGAAAGTGGCGCGAATCCAGAGGAAGAAAAACAAGACCGCGGCGATCTTCAGGAACAGCCACAGCAGGCCGTCCGGCAGGAAGCCGACCGGCGACAACCAGCCGCCCAGAAACAACAGCGCGGTCAGCGTCGACACCAGGATCATGTTGGCGTATTCGGCCAGGAAGAAGACCGCAAAAGCCATTCCCGAATATTCGCAGTGGAAACCGACGATCTCCGATTCGCCCTCGGCCATATCGAAAGGCGCGCGGTTGGTTTCGGCGACGATCGACACCAGATAGACGGCGAACATCGGCAGCAGCGGCAGCCAGTTCCAGGACAGGAAGCCAAGGCCGTAGTCGGCAAAGATCCCCTTGCCCTGACTGTTCACGATGTCGCCGAGGTTGAGGCTGTTGGAAACCATGAGCACGACGACCAGCGCCAGACCCATCGAGATCTCGTAGGAGATCATCTGCGCGGCTGAGCGCATGCCTCCCAGAAACGCGTATTTCGAATTCGAAGCCCAGCCAGCGAGGATGATCCCATAGACGCCGATCGAGCCGATCGCCATGACGTAGAGCAGACTGGCATTGACGTTCGCCAGGACCAGCGTGTCATTGAACGGCACCACCGCCCAGGCCGCGAGGGCCGGTGCAAAAGCGAACATCGGCGCAATCACGAAGACACGCTTGTCCGAACCGGTCGGGACCACGACCTCTTTCAGGAACAACTTCAGGCCATCGGCAATCGGCTGAATCAAACCCCAGGGGCCGACACGGTTGGGGCCGACGCGAACCTGCATCCAGCCGATGACCTTTCTTTCCCAGAAAGTCAGGTAGGCGACACAAAGAAGCAGTGGCGCGATGATCAGAACGATCTTGAGCAGCGCCCACACCAATGGAAACACCGATCCGAACAAACCTTGCAGCAGTTCCTGCAGCGCATCAACCATCATGCACGCTCCACGTTGATCGCACCGAACATCTCACCCAGCGCAGCGGTTGAAACATGCGCCGCGGCCACCCGAACACAGCCCGCCGGCACCGTCGGGTCGGCCTTGGCGGTGAGCAGGACTTCGCCGCTCCCCTGCCGAACCCGTACCGAAGCGCCATCGCTGAGCGAAAGCGCCTGCAGGGTTTCGGTGCATATCCGCGCGCTCGGCGGCAGCGCGTCCTGCGTCTTCTGAAGTGCTGCCGCACGCCGGGCGAGGAGGTCGGCCGAATAGATCGGTACGTCGGCCACTCGCTGCAGGCCACCGGGAACGCTGATCAGCGACCACGAAACACAGGGAACGGCAGTGACCTGGTTGTCCAGGCCGCCGACGAATTCTTCGCCCGCAGGAAGGACTTCATCGCGCACCTGTTCGCTCGAGTCGTAGTCAAAGCCCGGTACCGCCAGCAGACTCCCGAGCACGCGCAGGACTTTCCAGCCCGGGCGAGCCTCGCCCAAGGGACGGACGACGCCGTTGAAGCTCTGCACACGACCTTCCGTGTTGACGAAGGTCCCCGAGGTCTCAGTATAAGGCGTGATCGGCAGCAGAACGTCGGCATACTCGGTGCATGCCCCATCAGCGAAAGGCGTCAGCATCACCACCAGGGCTGCCTGCTTGAGCGCCGCCAAGGCCTGCTGCGGATCGTGGCAGTCGAGTTCAGGCTCGATGCCGTGCAGAAGATAGGCCTTGCGCGGCTGGGCGAACATTTCGTGGGCATTCAGCGCCGTCGGCAGGGCTTTCGCGACGTGGCCGCCGACACTGTTGGCGGCTTCACCAATGAAACCGCAACTGGCACCGGTCAAGCGCGACAGCTCGCTGGCAAGCGCATGCAGCTGCGCCGCCTGCGGATGCTGCTCAGCGACGTTGCCCAGGAAGATGGCCGCTTTGTCACCTTCGATCAGGCTGGCGGCGATGGCCCGGCTGGTGGCACAGGGGGCGACGGATTCAAGCCCCTGCGCAACCGTTTCGCTCTTCAACTGCGCAGCGGCCTTGACGATCTTCGCCAGCGCCGACGGCAATTCAGCGGGACTGACGCTCAGCTGCGCATGCAGCCTGATCAAGGGATCGTCGCCACTCACCGACAGCAGGCTGACCTTGCCCCATTTCTTGCCGAGCTGACGCAGACGCTGCGCGAACAGCGGATGGTCCTTGCGCAGGAAGCTGCCGACGACCAGAGCCGCGTCCAGATCCTTGATTTCGGAAAGGCGCAGACCCAACCACGGCGTGCCGCCAAGCTTGCCGTCGGCGGAAAAATCACGCCGACGCGGACGAAAATCGACACTCCCGGAACCCAGGCCGCGGATCAGCTTCTGGAGCAGATGGAGTTCTTCCAGGGTAGCCTGCGGCGACGCCAGGGCGGCCAACGACTCACCCCCGTGGCTGCCGGTGATGTCCTTGAGCGCGTGCGTCACATAGTCGAGGGCGACGTTCCACTCCACTTCGCGCAGCGTGCCATCGACGCGAATCATCGGCCGCTGCAGTCTGGCCGGCGAATTCAGCGCCTCGTAGGAGAAGCGCTCCTTGTCCGAGATCCAGCATTCGTTGACCTCTTCGTTCTCCCGCGGCAGCACGCGCATCACGACATTGTTCTTGATCTGTATGGTCAGGTTGGCACCGATGCTGTCGTGCGGGCTGACCGACTTGCGACGCGCCAACTCCCAGCTGCGGGCGGAATAGCGGAAGGGTTTCGAGGTCAGGGCGCCGACCGGGCAGAGGTCGATCATGTTGCCCGACAGCTCGGAATCGATCGAGCGTCCGACGAAGGTCATGATCTCGGCGTGCATGTTGCGGTTGGCCATGCCCAGTTCCATGACGCCGGCCACTTCCTGGCCAAAGCGGACGCAGCGCGTGCAATGAATGCAACGCGCCATTTCCTGCATCGAAATCAGGGGCCCGACGTCCTTGTGGAACACGACCCGCTTGCCTTCCTGGAAACGCGAAGCACTGCCGCCGTAACCCACCGCCAGATCCTGCAGCTGGCATTCGCCGCCCTGGTCGCAAATCGGGCAATCGAGCGGATGATTGATCAGCAGAAACTCCATCACGCCTTTTTGAGCGGTCACCGCGAGTTCGGAATGGGTGAACACTTTCATGCCGTTGGTCACCGGCGTGGCACAGGCGGGTAGCGGCTTGGGCGCTTTCTCGACCTGCACCAGGCACATCCGGCAGTTGGCCGCGATCGACAGCTTCTTGTGATAGCAGAAATGGGGGATATAGGCGCCCACCTGCTGTGCAGCGTCCATGATGGTGCTGCCATCAGGCACCTGCGCAATCTTGCCGTCGATTTCGATTTCCATCGTCTGGTACCTTAAGCCGTTGCCGTGAAGAAGCCGCTGCCGGCGCGCTGGACTTCAACGGGCACGAGGCACTTCTTGTGTTCGATGTGGTACGCGAACTCATCGTGAAAATGCTTGATGAAGCTCTGTACCGGCATGGATGCGGCGTCGCCGAGCGCGCAGATGGTGCGACCCATGATATTGGTGGTGACACTCGAAAGAAGGTCCAGGTCGTCGGCGCGGCCAAGCCCGGTCTCGATGCGGTGCACCACGCGATACAGCCAGTTGGTTCCTTCGCGACAGGGGGTGCACTGGCCACAGGATTCTTCGTAGTAGAAGAACGAAAGACGCTCCAGCGCTTTCACCATGCAGGTGGTTTCGTCCATGACGATGACCGCGCCCGAGCCGAGCATGGAGCCGGCCTTGCTGATCGAATCGTAGTCCATCGTACACTCCATCATCGCCGTTGCCGGCACGACCGGAGAGGACGAGCCGCCAGGGATACAGGCCTTGAGCTGGCGCCCGCCGCGCATTCCACCGGCCATTTCGAGGAGGGTCGCGAACGGCGTCCCGAGAGGGATCTCGTAGTTCCCGGGCCGGTTGACGTGGCCCGAAATCGAGAACAGTTTGGTGCCGCCGTTGTTCGCCTTGCCGGCATCGAGATAGGTCTCGCCACCGAGGTTGATGATGTACGGGATCGAGGCAAAGGTCTCGGTGTTGTTGATCGTCGTCGGCTTGCCGTAGAGCCCGAAGGACGCCGGGAAAGGCGGCTTGAAGCGGGGCTGGCCCTTTTTCCCTTCGATCGACTCGAGCAGCGCGGTTTCCTCGCCGCAGATGTAGGCGCCGTAGCCGTGATGCGCAAAGAGCTCGAAGTTGAAGCCGGAACCCAGCAGGTTGCTGCCCAGGAAGCCCGCCGCGCGCGCCTCGTCGAGGGCCTCTTCGAAGCGCTCGTAAATATCCCAGACTTCGCCGTGAATGTAGTTGTACCCGCGTGCAGCGCCCATCGCGAAAGCCGCAATGGCCATCCCTTCGATCACCGAATGGGGGTTGTAGCGCAGGATGTCGCGATCCTTGAAAGTACCCGGCTCACCCTCGTCGGAATTGCAGACCACGTACTTGTCACCGGGAAACGAGCGCGGCATGAAGCTCCATTTGAGGCCGGTCGGAAAGCCGGCGCCACCGCGACCGCGCAAGACCGATTTCTTGACCTCGTTGATGACGAATTCCTGCGTCTGCTTCTCTTCGAGAATCCGCCGCAAGGCGGAGTAGCCACCGCGCTTGACGTAATCGGCGAGACGCCAGGCCTTGTCGCC
>LBIU01000005.1 GCA_000987445.1 Candidatus Accumulibacter adiacens
CTTGCCGCGGCGATCAGTCGGGCGGCGGCGTCCTGTTCCTGCGGCGCGTCGGCCAACTCCCAGAGCAACCAGCTGAGCACCGAGGCGGTCGTCTCGTGACCGGCGAGAAGCATCACCGCCATCTCGTCGAGCATCGCCGTCTGGCGCACTTTATCGTTGGCCAGAGAACCCTCCGCAGCCGACCCTGCCGCGGCTTCGAGCAAAGCGGCAGCGAACGGCGCCTGCTCGGCCGGTGGCCGGTCTTCCAGCAAGGGCAGCAGGAAGCGCTGGCGGATCAGCGCACGCATCTCGGCGCCGATCGCCGCCAGGCCCATGCCTTCGACCAGTGCCCGCTGCGCGGCCGGCGCCTGGCCGCCGAGCAACAGCAGCACCGGATTGGCGCGCTGATGATAGGCAAAGAACAGCTCGACGAAACGCTGCCCCTCGGCGGCGCTGAAACGCCCGCCCAGAGTCGCTTCGCTGACGATGTCGATGGTCAGCCGCGACAGTTCGCTGGGGATGGCCACCGGCTGACCCTGCCGCTGCCAGTCGGCCAGATAGGCGCGCGTCAGCTGGCGGGCCACGCCCGTCACCCGCTGCTCGGGGACACGCACCAGCGCGCGCAGAAAAACGCGCCGCGCCTGCTTGACCGCGTCGCCGCCGGGCTGGCCGAACACGCCGCCGCCGACCAAGGGCCGCAGCAGGCGTTCGAGCGCCGCCGCCTTCGGGAAAGTTCCCGCCCGATCGCTGAGCAGGGTGTCGACGACGCGCAGATCGTTGGCCAGAGCCAGTTGCGTTTCCGGCAACTCGTAGACCAGCAACTGGCGCTCGACCGGTTTGCCCTTGAGGTGGCGCAGCTCGCGCGCCACCAGACGCCCGGCCAGCCGCGTCAGGAACGCCGAGCGACCGGCCAGACGGCCGGCAAGCGACAGCATCAGCCCCATCGGCGACGGCTCATGACGGCGATCTGCGCCGGCCCGGAAACGCGATAGGCGAGATGACCCCAACGAATGATGCGCGTGTCCCAGGCGGCCATTGTCAGGCTCCAGTGAAAGACATCGACGAGCGGTTTGCACAGCGCAAGAACGCTCTGCAGCGCCGTCATGGCGAGCGGATCGGCCGTTCCCAGCCGGCGCCCGACCAGCGCCTGTACGAGTACGGCGAGCAGCGCGAAGACGAGCAAGGCCAGGGTCGCCAGACGCGCCCACCCGTGCTCGACATGGGCCAGCAGAACGCCCCAGGCCGTCACGCGGCTGCTCAGCGCCAGGAAGGCGAGCCACCACAGCGAAGGTCGATAAACGCGAACGATCTGGTACTGCCGGCGCCCGAAACGCCACAGCGCAAGCAAACCGCCGCTCGCCGGCGTCGGCACCAGCAGCGCGCGCCGGGTCAGCACGCGCAGGCCCAGGGCCGCGGCCTGGGCGCCGATACTGCAGTCGTCCGACAAGGTGCTGCCGAGAAGACGGGCCGCGTCGAGTTTTTCGAGCGCGCGCGGCGACAGCGCCAGCGACCCGCCCCAGGTGACCGGAAAAACGGTCAGGCGCGGCAACAGGGCAATTCCCCGGTCGATCGCGGCGGCCAGGTGAGCACCCAGCGGAGCCGCCGGCAGGGCGCCGCTGCGCGGCCCGGTGAGCAAGGGCCAGCGGTAGCCGGTCACGATATCGGCACTGCCATCGAGCAGCGGCGTCGCCAGAGCCGACAGCCACCATGGCGGCGGCACAATGTCCGCGTCGAACAGGACGACGACCTCGTCGCGGGCATCGATCCGCGCCAATCCAGCGATCTGATTGCAGCACTTCTGAGCACAATCGCTCGCCTCGCCGGCGATCAGAATCTCGATCGGCAGGCTGCTTGTGCTTCTCGTGCCCGCCAGTTGCGTCGCCCGCGCATAGGCCGGGTCATGCCGGTCCTCGACGCAGATCAACAGGCGCCGTGCCGGCAGCGTTTGCGCCTCGAGCGCGCGCAGCAGGGCGGCCAGTCCGGCCGCATTGCCGGTCAGCGGCAGGATCAGGGTCACCGTCCCGCCGCGCTGCACCCTGGGCATGCCCAGAGCAGACAAGAACACCAGCCCCGCCAGCAGACCTGCCGCAGCGACCAGGAAAGCGGGCGCGCAAAGAAGGATCAGCGTCAGTGACATGTCTCGATCTATCCCGTGCCGTCGTCACCGGCGCCGCCACTGGCACCGAAGCACCCGACGACAAGGGCGCACGGCAGGTTTGCGATCCGGCACCGCCCACAGCGCTGAACCCGGGCCGTCAGCACGCCACGGCACAAGACCGGCACCGATCGCTTCGCTCAGCTGCCGGCAGGCGTCCCCGGGGCATCGCTTTCCGGCGCCACTGGCTGCTCCGCAGCCTCTGTATCCTTGCCAGCCGCTGCACCCTTGGCAGCAAGAGCGACTTGGCGCTTCTCTTCCTTTTTGCGCTTCTTCTCAAGTTCTCTCTGGCGCTTCTCGAACTGATAATTTGGTTTTGCCAAGGCGAGTCCCCCAATAGCCGCGCGAGCGACCGAACGAAGTAGAAAGCGGGCAGTGTCGCACAAATTGACCTGCTCGCGGCGTCGGATGTTACCCGGAGGAAGATCGCAGGACACCCGCAACGATGTCTCTCGGCCACTGGCCAGACCGCGATCACCGCCAGCGCCGACAAGACGGCACGTGGGTGGTGCTGCGATGAGAGCCGTCCGAGCGAGCAGATGGCCAGCGAAGTGGCCCGGCGCCTCGGACATCAGCTGACGGCGCAGGAACGAGACCGCTTCGGCGTCCCAGACCCGAAGCCCGACAGCCCCTGATCGGCAAGCAGCCGGCGCGGCCAGGGAGGGCTGCCGCCCCACCTCCGACGCTGGGCGCTAGAATGGCGGCTTCATAACGCTCGGCGCCCTCCCCATGCAACAAGCCCAGCCGCCAATCATTGCCCCAACCGACCAAGCGCCTGCTCAGCCGCCGCTGCCACGACCGATGCGGCTACCGCTGTATCTGGCCCTCGCCTACCTGGTGCTGATCGGCTACGCCAGCCTCTACCCGTTCGCCAACTGGCGCGATCTGGGCCTCTCGCCGCTGGCCTTTCTCGGTGCCGCCTGGCCGCGTTACTGGACGGGATTCGACCTCGCGGTCAATGTCATGGCCTATGTGCCGCTCGGCTTCCTGCTGGCGCTGACCCTGCGCCGACTGCCCGGCCGCTGGCCGGCGGCGCTCGCCGCGCTGTGCATCGGCGCCTTGCTCAGCTTCACCGTCGAATGTCTGCAGAACTGGCTACCGACGCGCGTGCCCTCGAATATCGACCTGGCGTGCAACACGGCGGGAAGCGCCATCGGTGCGGTGATCGCGGTCTGGAAGGGCAAGGCCATCTTTTGGCACCTCACACAGCTGCAGCAGAAGCTGCTGGCGCCGATACCGCACGCCGAACTCGGGCTGGTCCTGATCGGCATGTGGCTGCTGACCCAGCTGTCACCCGAAACGCTGCTCTTCGGGGTCGGCGACCTGCGCCAGGTGCTGGGGCTGACGCCGGCGCTACCCTATGCGGCGCCCGCCTTCTTCATGCTCGAAACCGGCGTCATCGTCTGCAACACGATCGTCATCGGACTTTTCGCACGCACCCTGCTTGCCGGCCGCAACGCCCCGCAGCTGGTCCTGCTCGCCTTTTTCGTCCTGGCACTGGCGATCAGGACGCTGGCCGCGGCGGTACTGGTCGCTCCGCACGACGCCCTGGCCTGGCTGACCCCGGGGGCCCGACTCGGGCTGCTGATCGGCGGCGTGCTGCTGTCGCTGCTGCTGATGCTGCCAGCGGCCTTGCGCATCGGCTGCGCCGGCGTCGCCTTGATGGCCGGAACGGCGCTGGTCAATCTGACCCCACCCAACCCCTATTCGGAAGCGGCGCTGGCCACCTGGCGGCAAGGTCATTTCCTCAATTTCAACGGTTTGACCCGCTGGATCGCCAGTCTCTGGCCTTTCCTCGCCCTGCCCTATCTGACCGCCCTCGGCCGTCGCCTGTAGAGCGCTTCGCGAACCCGCGGTGATCACCAGCCTGCTGCATGCCCGCGCCTGCCGGCGTGAGCGTGTCGCCGTCAGCCGGCGCCCGCCGACTCGCGGCGCGCCTGCAGCTGGGCGTCCCAGGCCGCGAGCGCTGGCGCGCGGCGATCGAGTTCGCCCGCCAGACGCTCGAGCAGTTCCCGGCCCTTGGCGGTGATGCGCTGCGGGGGGATATGGATACGCTCCAACTGCAACACCAGATCGCCGGCGGCGCGTCGTCCCTTCGCGGGAAAACCCAGCCCGGGCAGCCGGTATTCGAGCCCATGCTGCGGGTCGTCAGACAACTCGAGGGGCGTCGTGCCCGCCAGGCTCGGCACTTCGATCGGCCCACCACAGAGCAGGCGAAAGACGCTCACCGGCACCCGACAATGCAGGTCGCGCCCGTGCAGGACAAACAGCGGATGCTCTGCCAGCTGGATCTCGAGGTAGAGATCGCCGGCCTTGCCACCTCCGGCAGCGCTGCCACCTGCGGGAGCTGGCGCCTGGCCGGCCAGGCGCAGGCGCTCGCCGGCGAGCAGGCCCGCTGGCACGGCCACCGAGAGCGTGCGTGCTTGCTGCAGCCAGCCACTGCCGCTGCAATCGGGGCAATCGCTTTCGCGCAGGAAGCCACGCCCGGCGCAGCCTTCGCAGACGCTGGTGCCGCCGCCGCGGCGGCTGACCCGACCGCAACCGCTGCAGCGCTTGCAGGGCACCGAATTGCGGTGTTGCACGCGGCCGCTGCCGCCACAGCTCGCGCAACGAAGGCCATGCACCAGCGCGACCGACTTCCGGCAACCGAACGCCGCCTCCTCGAGGGTCAGGGTCAAGGCCTGGCTGAAGTCTTCGCCGGCAGGCTGCTTGCCAGCAGCCTTGCTGGAGCCGGCACTGCTCGCCGCGCCGCTGCGCGCACGCGCCGTGCTGGCGCTGGCTCTGCTTTCGCGCCGACTGCGTCCGCTGGCGGCCTGCGCCTGTCGCCACTCGGCCAGCCGCTGCGGGTCGAGAAACAGCTCGTAGGCCGCATGGACACGCTTGAACTCGGCCTCGGCCGCCGCCGCCGGGTTGCGGTCCGGGTGCCAGTGCATGGCCAGCCGGCGATAGGCGCGCTTGACATCGGCCGGAGTTGCCTCCGGACTGACGCCGAGGACGGCAAAGGGATCTTCACAGATAGTCATCAGGTGAACCGGTCCGGCACCTCCGAAACCTGCCATGGCCAGAGGGCAGACGAGCCCTCCAACGCCACGACAGCAGGCGAATTTTACGCCATCGAGGATCACTGCTCCGCTCTTCGCGCCAGGGCCATCGCTCTGCGTCGCTCGGCGGTGCGCTTGCGGCAGGCGAATCGGGGTTAGAATCGACCGCCGCAATCCGCCAACAGCCGCCAGGAGCCCGCTCGCATGAGTTACTTCAAGCATCACGTCTTTTTCTGCTGCAACCAGCGCGGCGAGGGTGAGACCTGCTGCAACAATACCGGCGCGACCGCCGCCCAGACCTACGCCAAGGATCGCATCGGTGAACTGAAGATGAAGGGGGCGGGCAAGGTGCGCATCAACCGCGCCGGCTGCCTCGACCGGTGCGACAATGGGCCAGTGCTGGTGGTATACCCGGAAGAGGTCTGGTACAGCTACGTCGATAACGAAGACATCGAGGAAATCATCCAGGAGCACCTGGTGCACGGGCGGGTCGTCGAACGACTGCGCATCTGAAACACGGCAGCGAAAGGAAGCCCAGGCCATGAAGATACAGCCCGAACACCTGCTGATCGACGGACCCGTCGGCAAGATCGAGATCACCGTCGAAAATCCCGGCGCGCCGCGTGGCATCGCCATGATCGGCCACCCCCACCCATTGTTCGGCGGTGGCAATACCAACAAGGTGGTACAGACGCTGGCGCGTACCTTCAACCATCTCGACTACGTCGCGCTACGTCCCAACTTTCGCGGCATCGGCCAGACCGAGGGCACACACGACGACGG
>LBIU01000371.1 GCA_000987445.1 Candidatus Accumulibacter adiacens
ACGCGCACGCACGCAGCGCGCCCGCCCGGGTCGATGGGAATAATGCCGGCACCTGGCTCTCCTCTGCGCACACCCGCGCGCAAGCCGAACGAAAGAAACAACGGCAGAAGGAGGAAGTGCAACCGGAAACTGGCGCCAAAGCGGCCAGAGTACCGAGACATCGCCCTCCGCAATGCCGATCCGCATGCCTCAGGCAGGTCTCCGGGCTCACGAGCGGGAAAATCCCTGGAACTGCGCCTTCCCATGCTGTTGCACAGTGGCGTGTTGCAGTTCCTTGCTCTCGTTTACCGTTGCGGGGGCAGCGCCGGGATAGTCATTGGCCCTGGAACAGGGCTGCGACACCGGCTTCCCATTTAATCCCTCGGGCGAACCAGCCCTCGGGAAACCTGAAGCAAGCCGATCTTTTACTCCGCCGGGGAGAACTCTGTCAAGACCTGAGCGCCGGCCGCCCGAGCGCTCGCGCTGCGTTGGGCGGGAAGCGATCGACGAGACGCGTCCGGTAGATCAGTTCGGCCGCTTCGAGGCACTGCGCGTTGCCGGTCGCCAGCAGGTCCGCGTAGACCAGAGCCACCGGGACCGTCGTCGCCTCTTCGACAGCTTCCAGCGAAGCCCCCCAGAAGGGCGTGCGCAACTCGACGAGATGCTCGTAGGCGGCGGGACTCGCCGCTTCAAGGCCGTGTTTGGCAATCAGCCGCGCCGGCAACTTGTCGCCGTAAATGGTCAACACGCTTGGCGACCGACCGCTCGGCAGGAGTGCGCCGAGCAGCAGGCTTGCCGCCGCTTCCCCACCCCAGCGCGTACGCGCTGGGTTCAGTTGCCAGTCTCGCCAGTCGTCGAAGTGCTGCGCCAGATGGCGTTCGCTCAGAGTCTTGCCGCGCAAGCCAAGTGCATAGGCCTGCGCCCATTCATCGAGCACGCGCTTGCTGGCATCGAGACTGCGCCGCTTGCCAGCGACGAGCAGCAAGCCGTGTTGCCGCAGGTCGGCGACGACCGCCGGCATGGCGCCGAGGGCGACGTCCGCTGCCGCCGCGATCTTGCGGTAGGGTGCGTCGGCCAGGCCGGGGTCGCAGATCAAGGCAAACAGCACCTTGAGCCGGGTGCTGCTAAAACCACCACTCGCGCGCAGGGCACGCTGCTTCGGGTGCAGCTTGCGCCCGCTGACGAAAACGAAGAGGCCGCCGCCTTCGAGATAGGCATTGCCGGCCGAATCGGCGAACTGCTGCCCGTGTTCGCGTAGTTGATCGGCCAACGGCGGGCTCACGTAATCGGTGAACAACAGCGCGGAAGGGCCACGGACGTCGACCGGCCGCTGCAACTGTGCCACGACGGCACCGAGCGTCGCCGGCGTCAGCCGGCGCTTGAGCTGCGCGGCGTAATCGAGCGTGTTGCCGTCCTTGCTGATGCCGAGCCAGGTACCCGCGCGCTGATCCGCCAGGATGCCCGCCTCGTCGTGCATGCGGACCGCCAGGCCATGCCCGCGCAG
>LBIU01000372.1 GCA_000987445.1 Candidatus Accumulibacter adiacens
AGCGATTCGAGCAATCGCTGGTTGCGCAGATAGCCGATGACCAAGGCCTCCGGAACTTGACCAAGCGTCATCAGGGTGACGATTTCCTGCTTGTCGAGGTACACCGTCAGCGCGTTCTCGCCGGGCACCTCGACCATGCGTGCCTGGCCCTGGTAATCGACGACCGTCGCGCTGGCCGTGGCCGGGCGTTGCGCACGGCTGAGCGACAGCCGCGGTGCGTCCGGCGCACCGCCCAGCGGGATTTCGAAAACAGCTTTGGTTTCGGTGCACATGGCGGTCGAGACACCCCGGATCATGGAAGTCATGACCGTTTCCCCCTCTACTTGCAGCAGTGCGCATTCCGGCTTGCACGCCGGAATCGTTCGACGGGTAGGGCGCATGCGCCCTAAATTCCCCGTCTCACCCCCAACCCTTCTCCCACAAGGGGAGAAGGGAGCGTCGTGAGTCGCGTACGCGACTTTCACATAAAGTAGCTATTGCAGCATGAAGGTTTCGTACTCCAGCCGGCTCAGGCGGCGGTCGAGCAGCGCCAGCGCGGTGGCCAGGGTGACGAGGACGGCAAGGGCGAAGCCGTAGCCGTAGAGCGCAGCACCCCACCAGAGCGATACCCCGGTGAGCAGGATGTTCAGCAGCAGGAATTCCCAACAGAGCAGCAGGATGATACGCCGCTGATCGAGATAGAAGAAGATGTTGAGCACCGGCAGCAGCACGATCTGCAGGCTGGCGCCGATGACCTGAATGTGACCGCTCTAGCGCCAATGTCGAGTTGGAGACAGAAGCGATGAGTACGAAAAAGCGTCACGCCAAAGGCGCGAAAGAACTCGTTCGCCCAGTTGACCGGAGCCGGCTAATGGATGACCCCGCAGACCCTGCCGCCCCCAAGCGAAGGTCTGCGAGAAGCCTTGCTGAGAAGACAGCGCAGCCCTGCGGCGATGTGATCGAGGTGTCCTCAAAAACCGTTCTCGCTTGGAGCGACACGAAACGGCGAGTTTCGAGAGATCTGGATCTAGACTACTGGCGACCAGATCAGTAGGATCAAATCCTATCCCTATGTTTTGGGCGTCGCTATGCGAACCACACAACAACTGAGCATCACCCTGCCTGACGACATGGCGGACGTAGTGAAAGCCAAGGTGCGAACTGGCGAGTACGCCACCGAAAGCGAAGTCATCCGCGACGGCCTACGTGCGCTCCTGGCGCGCGACCGAGCCGTCGAAAGCTGGCTGCATCACCAGGTAGGCCCCGCCTATGATGCGCTCAAAGCAGAGCCTTCCCGCGCGGTCACCATTGACCAGCTGCGCGCCCGCCTTGCCGCCGAACACGCCAAGGAACGATGAGCTAGCGCGTTGTCTTCTCCCCCGAGGCAGAGGAACAGCTTGCGACCCTGTACGGCTACATCGCCGCTGCGGCATCGCCAGACATTGCAGCACACTACACCGAGGCTATCGTGAGCTACTGCGAGAGCCTGGGCACCTTTCCCCATCGCGGCACCATGCGCGATGATGTTCGGCCCGGCCTACGCATCACCAACTACAAGAAGCGCGCCGTAATCGCCTTCGACGTGGACGCCGAGCAGGTATCCATCATTGGCGTCTTCTACGGTGGCCAAGACTACGAAACGATTCTGCAAGACGATCCCGAAGACGACCCGGTACGCTGCATCTCGTAGCGCACGGTTTTTCCGTTTTCTGAGACAAGCCCCGTGCAGGTCTGCGTCGCGGCCAACCTGAAACTGGCCGCCATCGGCTGGCGTGAAACTGGGG
>LBIU01000373.1 GCA_000987445.1 Candidatus Accumulibacter adiacens
TGTGCGAGCGACGCTGCCGGCTCTCCTTGGGCATGACCGTCAAGCAGCAGCTGGATTCGGTCACCCCGCCGGCGGTGGAGCGCCGGATCGACGGCCAGCAACACCTCGACCGTTCCCTGGTTGTCGTGAACGATTTCGCGTGGTCTGGGCTTGACGATCGCCAGGCGCCGGTAGACGGGCGCCGCCGCGTCCGCTGCGCCTGCCTTCGCGGCTCCCGTCCGAGGCGGCTGCGGCGGCGGAAACTCGGGGATGATCAGTTTCTCGGCGCCTGGGTGGGGTTGGTCCGAGTACTGGGTGCGTCCGTCCGGCCCGACCCAACGGTAAATCTCCTGGGCGCTCGCCAGAGGCAGGCAGAGAACGAGCATCAGGAATGCCATGCCGGTCACCATGCGAGCAGTCCCAGCATGCTCCATGAACCTCGATCGACAATGCACCTTCCGCCCCTCCCGCGTGACGACACACTTCCAGCGGCACCGACTGCGAGTATAGGTGGCGCACCGCGCGCCGGTCAATCGCGCCCTACGGGCAGAACGGTCGCAAGCCGGGCGGCAGCAATCACCGCGGGACCGCTGACCATGGACCACTCGGCCCCTTCCGCTGGCGCTGGCGCCTCAGTGCTTCTTTCTCTCCGCCATCAGCTCATGCAACGTTCGCGCGGCCGGTTTCATCGGCGTACGGCTGACCGTCCAGCCGCCCTGCATTGGTGGGGTCAGCGCACGAAAGCGGGTCGCCAACCAGCCAAAGGCGCGATAGAAGGCCGGGCGGGTGTACAGCGCCGCCCACCCCGACCAGACGGCATCGACCAGGCGGCTCTTGGCCGCCCCCTGGCCACGCAGCGGGGCATGTCCGGGGCGCGCATCATGCTGCGCCTCCTCGCGCAGGCGGACCAGGAGCTCGGGAATCGGGATGCGCACCGGGCAGACTTCGCCGCAGGCGCCGCAGAGACTGGAAGCGGTCGGCAGAACGTGGGTGGCATTCAGGCCGAGCATGTGCGGCGAGATGATTTCGCCGATCGGCCCGGGATAGGTGGTGCCATAGGCGTGACCGCCGATGCGCGTATACACCGGGCAATGGTTCATGCACGCGCCGCAGCGGATGCACTGCAGAGTCGAGCGCAGCTGCTCGTCGCCGTAGGCCTGGGTGCGCCCATTGTCGACCAGCACCAGGTGCATTTCTCCGGGCCCGTCCTTCTCGCCGGGCTTGCGCGGACCACTGATCATGTTGAAGTAGGTGGTGATCGCCTGCCCGGTCGCCGAGCGGGTCAGCAGGCCGAACAGCGGCGGCACGTGCTCGAGCTTCTCGACCACTTTTTCGATGCCGGTGATGGCGATATGCACTTCGGGCACGGTGGTGCACATCCGCCCGTTGCCTTCGTTTTCGACCAGGCACAGGGTGCCGGTTTCGGCAACGGCGAAGTTGACGCCGGACAGGCCGACCTCGGCGCTCATGAATTTCTCGCGCAGAACGGCACGGCCGATGCCGATCAGCTCGTCGACCGATTCGGTGTAGGCGGCGCCGGGCACCTTGTCGGCGAACAGGCGGGCGATCTGCTGCTTGGTCTTGTGGATCGCCGGCATGATGATGTGCGAAGGCTTCTCGCCGTCGAGCTGGACGATGTACTCGCCCATGTCGCTCTCCAGGGCGTCGATACCGGCGGCGGCCATGGCGTGGTTGAGCTCGACTTCCTCGCTGACCATCGACTTGCCCTTGACCATCAGTTTCGTCGAGTGACGCTGCGCGATGCCGACGATGATCGCGCAGGCTTCTTCGGCATTCTCGGCCCAATGCACCTTTACGCCGTTGTCGGTGAGCTTGCGCTCGAGCTGTTCGAGCAATTCGGGCAACCGCGCCAGGCTGTACTTGCGGATGTGCTCGGCGAGCGAGCGCTGATTTTCGAGCGCCACCGGGTCCGGGAACTGGGCGGCGCGCTTGCTGATCAGGAAATCCATGGCGCCACGAAAGCTCTTGCGCAGGTGCGCGTCGGCAACGGCACCGGACGCGCGCTGCTTGAATTCGCTGGCCGGGACGAAGTCGAGCGGCTGGGTATTCATTGCACTTCCTCCTCATTGACCAGCAACAGCACCACCAGCTCCTTCGGGCCGTGCGCACCGTAGGCCAGGGTGACCTGGATGTCGGCGGTCTTCGACGGACCGGAAACCAGTAGCGCGTTGGTTGGCATGCCGTCACTCCAGCGCTGCGCCTGCATGGCGTCGAAGAGGGTGTCGTGCAACTGATCGGCGTCGAGCAGCGCGAAATGGATCGGCGGCACCAGCGACATCAGGCGAGGCTCGTTGGCATCCGGCCAGACGATCAGGGTACCGGTTTCGGCGATCCCGCCGCGCGTCGAAGTCAGGCCGGCATCGGTGTCCTCAAAGAGTGCCTTCTTCCACTCGCCGAGCGGGCGATCATAAGCCTTCAGCCCGGAGATGCCAGCCGACTTCAGCGCTTCCGCGTGTGCACTTGGCTCACCGTAGAGCAACGAGCGCACGCCTTTCGCGGTACAGATCTCGCGCAGTTTTTGCGGCCAGTTGGCGTCAGTAACGCGCACGACCTCGCCGTGCCAGAAGGCCATCTTTTCGCAGAACAGGTCGATTCGCGCGGCGCGCGTGCTCGGCGGTCTGGCTGCACTCACGGCCGCATAGAAAGCCGGCACGTCCGGCGCCAGCGGCGCCTTGCCTTGCGGCGCAGCGCGTAGCCGCTGCAGGATGTTGTCACGCGCGCTCATTGCTGCCCTCCTTCGCCACTGGTCCGCTGCCACAGGAAAGTCGCCAGGTGCTGCCCCTGAAAACCGTCACGCCGCTTCTGCAGGGTATGGTTCAGGCTGAGCATGCAGCCGCAGTCAGCGGAAAGAAAACTCTCGGCACCGGTCTCCTTGAGCGCGTCGACCTTGTCGCCAGCCATCGCCGACGAGATGGCCGGGTGTTTGAGCGAGAAAGTGCCCCCGAAGCCGCAACATTCCGATTCGTGTTCGTGCATGACCACTTCCACGGCTCCCAGCTGCGCCAGCAAGGCGCGCCCGTGCTCGTGCGTGCCCATCTCGCGCCGCGCCGCACATGAAGTGTGCAAGGCGACACGTGCCGGCGCGCCCCGGTCGGCCAGACGGACCCTGGCGACATGCACCAGAAACTCGCTGAGTTCGAAGACCCGCTCGGCCAGCGCGCTCGCCTCGGCCTGCAGCTGCGGATCGTCGGCAAACATCTCGGGATAATGATGGCGCATGGTGCCGGCGCAGGAACCGGAAGGAACGATGACCGGCCACGGCTCCGGAAAAAGGCCCAACTGCGCACGGGCGACGGCGCGCGCCTGCTCTGGAAAGCCACTGCTGTGCGCCGGTTGCCCGCAGCAGGTCTGGTCGGCTGGAAAAAGCACCTCGATTCCTTCGCGTTCGAGCAGGCGAACGGCGTTCATGCCCGCCTCCGGGCAAAACATATCGATCAGACAGGTCCCGAAAAGGTAAACCTTGGCCGGCTTGTCCGGGTAGTGGCGGCTGCCTGCTGCATCCATGGCTGTCTCCTGCGCTCGTGTCGGCAAAAAAGTGGTAAGACCAATTGCCCCATACACTAATTGGAGGCCGTCCCTTTGTCAATCGCCTGGCGCATTCCGGCCATTACCCTCAATTCGTGACCCTATGCGGTTACACTTACGGGCCGTGCCCGGGGCTGGAAAGGAAGCCGCGAAGCCGCGCGCTTGCTGACGACACGGACTGGTAATACCACTTTAACGGTGCAGTGATTTTGGCGAACAAGCCAAGGATTTCAACAGATCAGCATGAACTATGCCAAGCTCAAGCTCCCGCGCATTCCCGACGCCGTCGCCCATCAGATCGAGACGCGCATCCTGGAGGGCTCCCTCAAACCCGGCGACCGCCTGCCCGCCGAACGCGAGCTGGCGCTCGAGCTCGGCGTCTCCCGCCCATCACTGCGCGAAGCCATCAAGAAGCTCGTCTCGCGCGACCTGCTGGTCAGTCGGCATGGGGGCGGCACCTACGTCACCGACCGCCTCGAAGCCAGTTTTGCGGATCCCTGGCAGCAACTGATCGAACAACACCCCTGCCTGCAGGACGATGTGCTCGAATTTCGCTACCTGATCGAAGCCTCGGCCGCCGAACTCGCGGCGCGACGGGCAACCGACGAAGACCTGGAGCGTCTGGAACAGGCATACGCGAAGCTCGACGCCGCCTACGGCGAGGACGATCGTAGTGCCCAGGTCGCTGCGGATGTGGCTTTTCATCTGACCATCGCGGAATCGGCGCACAACGTGCTGTTCGGTCATCTGGTGGGGAGTGTGCTGCGCCTGCTGCACGAACACGTGCGTCGCAACCTGCGCGAGATCGCGGTGAGTGCGGAAACCGGGCGGCAACTGATGGCGCAACACCTGGCGATCCGCAACGCGATTCGCGCCCGCGAGCCCGAAACGGCCCGCCTGGCGGCGCAAACGCACATCAACTTTGTCCGCCAGCGACTCGAAGAAGCCGCCGATTCCGAACAGCGACAGCAGCGCTCCTTGCGCCACTTCAGTTGATGTGAGGGACGGACGCGACCGGAGGCCAGACGCTGCCGGCGCCTGGCGGCTTGCCAGCCGCCTAGACCTTGGCGCGCATCAGCCGCGCCTTCTCGCGCACCCAGTCGCGGTCCTTGTCGGCTGCCCGCTTGTCGTACTGCTTCTTGCCTTTCGCCAGACCAATTTCGACCTTGATGCGGCCGCGCTGGAAATGCAGGTCGATCGGCAGCAGCGTATAGCCCGCGCGCTCGACCTGACCGATCATCTTGCTGATCTGCTTGGCGTGCAAGAGCAGCTTGCGGGTGCGCACCGGGTCCGGCTTGACGTGCGTCGACGCGGCCATCAGCGGCGTGATGTGCATTCCGAAAAGAAAGACCTCGCCTCTGCGGACGACCACGTACGCCTCCTTGATGCTCGCCCGGCCAGCCCGGATCGCCTTGACTTCCCAACCTTCCAGCACCAAGCCCGCCTCGACCTTCTCTTCTATGAAGTAGTCATGAAAAGCCTTCTTGTTGGCGACAATGCTCATGGTGCCTTTTCTCGGGAAATTGGGGTGTGGGTAGGAGTGTGCGGTGCTAGAATATTTGATTCTACAGGATTCACGGGGTACGGCAGAGGATGGCCATGGTCAAGAAATCGGTGCTCATCGAACGTTCATCGCAGCAGATGTTCGACCTTGTCGACCGTGTCGAGGACTATCCGAAGTTTTTGCCCTGGTGCAGCCAGACGCGCTGCGAGTTTCGCGACGAGCAAAGAACCGTCGCCACCCTGCACATCAACTACCGCAACGTGACTTCGCACTTCACCACCGAGAACGACAAGGAGTCGCCGCAGTGGATGAGAATCCACCTTGTCGATGGCCCGTTTCGCCGCCTTGAAGGCCTGTGGCGCTTCAAGCCCCTGGCGGACTACGCGTGCAAGATCGAGTTCCAGCTGTCGTACGAATTCTCCAGCAAGATGTTCGAAAAAGTCATCGGTCCGGTTTTCAGCCAGATCGCCAACACTTTCGTCGATGCCTTCGTGAAACGCGCCAACGAAGTGCATGGCCTGCCCCGTGCCTGAACTGCTCGACATCGAGGTGATCTACGCCTTGCCGGACAAGCAGCCACTGGTCAGCCTGCAGCTGCCGGCGGGCAGTACGGTGCGACAGGCGATTGAAGCCTCCGGACTGCTGCCAAAGCACCCGGAAATCGACCTCGCCAAGAACAAGATCGGCATTTTCGGCAAACTCACCAAGCCCGACGCAGCGCTACGCGATCAGGACCGCGTCGAGATCTACCGACCGCTGATCGCCGATCCGAAGGAAGTGCGCAAGCAACGTGCCGCCGAAGGCAAGGTCATGAAGAAAGGCGCGGGAGAAGGCGAATAGCAGCGGGTGAGTCGCAGTAGGCCACCCGCAAGGCTCCCTGGCCGGCGTTTCCGCGGCGCAGCATTTTCGTCCCGCGCAGAGGCTCGTCCTTGCTCACTGGCAGCCGGCTTGCACGTCCGCGCGTAACCTGGCGATCTCCTGCGCGCGTTGCGCGTCATCGAGATAATAGCGTTCGCCCTTGCTGTCACGCATCGCCACGCGCTCACCGGACTCCAGAACCTTCAGCGAGCGACGCGCGTTCTCGCAGTCTTCCTGTTTCTGTGCCGCCAGCCGCTGCTCCTTGGCGGCCTGCTCGGCGCCTTCCCGCGATTCCTTCTCGCGCTTGCGAAACGCCATCTCGCGGTCGGCCAGCGTCTTGCCGCTGGCACCGCTCTCCGGCGGGGCGTCGGCTTCGATCTGGCGCGCGCCCTTGACTTTCCCTAAAGGCGGGCGGTCGGAGATCACCGTCTTGTTGTTTTCATCCAGCCACTGATAGATCTGCGCCTGCGCAGCAAAGGCGGCAAGCAGCGTGGCGGCAGCAAGAGCAATGCGCTTCATGGGCGGTCAGCGGTAAGGGAGCACGCTGTATAATACGTTTTTGTGACCTCGGATCAAAGGCTATGCGTTTAATCCAACGGGCGCTGACGTTCGACGATGTGCTCCTCGTTCCCGCCCATTCTTCCGTAATGCCGCGCGACGTCACGCTCAAGACGCGTTTGACGCGCAACATCAGCCTCAACCTGCCGCTCGTTTCGGCGGCCATGGACACCGTCACCGAGGCGCGCCTGGCGATTGCCCTGGCGCAGGAAGGCGGCATCGGAATCGTGCACAAGAACCTCAGTCCGAAAGGGCAGGCGGCCGAAGTCGCCAAGGTCAAGCGTTTCGAATCCGGAATCCTCAAGGATCCGATTACCGTGTCCCCGAAGATGTCGGTGCGTGACGTGCTGGCGCTGACCACCCTGCACAAGATCTCCGGCGTGCCGGTGCTCGATGGCCGGGTGGTGGTCGGCATCGTCACCAACCGCGACCTGCGCTTCGAAACGGAACTCGACCAGCCGGTGAGCAACATCATGACGCCGCAGAATCGGCTGGTGACGGTCCCCGAAGGGGCCACCGTCGAGGAAGGCAAGGCGGTGATCCACAAGCACCGCCTCGAACGCGTGGTGGTCATCAACGACGCTTTCGAGCTGCGCGGCCTGATCACCGTCAAGGACATCATCAAGACCACCGAACACCCGAACGCGAGCAAGGACGCTTC